>CAYUXO010000039.1:0-21195 GCA_964448865.1 uncultured Anaerolineales bacterium | reverse complement strand
CTATTCGAGAAGGTGGTCTGACGGTTGCGTCCGGCGTGGTCACCGATATCATAGATTAATATTATGGCTAAACAAAAAATCCGAATTCGCTTGAAAGCTTACGACCACAGAGTGCTGGATCAATCGGCAAAACGAATTGTTGAAACCGCAGAGAGGACAGGAGCCCGAGTTGTGGGACCGGTTCCTCTTCCAACTCGAATTGAAAAGTTTGCAGTTAGACGGTCAACATTTGTGCACAAGGATTCCCACGAACATTTTGAAATCCGAACTCACAAAAGATTGATTGATGTGTTGGAACCCGATTCGCAGACGATTGACTTGCTTATGCGACTTAATTTACCTGCTGGTGTTGATATTGAAATTAAAATTTAATGGTGTATAATAGGCAGTCTGTGTCAAATTGCAGGGGGCAGCAGAATAGGTAAGCAAGTTCGACAAACTCCGCCGCTATCTGGGCGGAGTTACGCTGGAAAAGGGAAATACTTTTACCAGCCTGAGTAATTGGATAACGTAAGAACGTTTCCTGGTGAGAACTCAAAATCCAGATGTTCGCGAAGGTTACGTTGACTGCGTTGTTTGGGATGATGAAGCCAAGCCCTGGTTGACATTCCCAGCAAATAAATTGACAGTAGGAGACAAATGAGATGAAAGGGCTAATTGGAAAAAAAGTTGGTATGACCCAGATATTTGATGATTCAGGGAAAGCAATTCCCGTTACAGTCATTGAAGCTGGGCCTTGTTATGTCACACAAGTCCGAACTGTGGACCAGGATGGCTACAAAGCAGTTCAGCTGGGCTTCGGAGAAACCAAAACCCAGCGTTTATCAGGCGGCGAACTCGGCCACTTGAAGAAAAACGAATTACCGGCACTCCGGTTTTTGAGAGAATTCCGGACAAATGAAGAATTAGAAGAAGGTCAAACCCTCACCGTGGAAGTCTTTGAGGAAGGTGAACGGGTTGATGTTGTCGGGAGGTCGAAAGGACGCGGTTTTGCCGGTGTTGTAAAACGCTACGGCTTCTCCGGAGGACCCAAGACTCATGGTCAGTCAGACAGGCATAGAGCGCCGGGTTCCATTGGCGCCGGATCAACTCCAGGCCGAGTGTTTAAGGGCAAAAGAATGCCCGGACGGATGGGTAATGACACTGTTACCGCACAGAACCTGCTGATCTCTCGAATTGATCCTGAAAATAACATTATCGCTGTCCGTGGATCAGTACCAGGACCCAAAAACGGGTTAGTCATTATTAAGGAAGCCCGGAAGCAGTAGCCGGTTGGAGTAAAAGATTATGGAAGCAAATGTTATTGATATGAAGGGTAAGAAAATTGACACTGTCGATCTGCCAGGAGAGATATTTGATGCCCCGATTAATATAGATATGATGCACCAGGCATTCGTTCGCCAGCTGGCTCACCAACGACTCGGTAGACACAGCACCAAGGGCAGAAGTGAGGTCTCCGGTGGTGGTCGTAAACCCTGGCGCCAGAAAGGTACAGGAAGGGCCCGACAGGGCTCCATTAGGGCAGCTCAATGGGTTGGCGGTGGTAAGATATTTACCCCCAAACCCCGGTCCTACGGAAAGAAAATGCCCAAAAAGATGCGCCGGGCTGCACTGCGTTCTGCAATTTCCCAGAAACATGCTGCCGGGGATATTTTCATTGTGGAAGAATTTTCCCTGAAGGAACCGAAAACAATATTGATGGCAGCAACCCTGGAAAAAATAGCCAAAAGCCAGAAATGCCTGATTGTTTACCCGGTCCGTGATGCCAACTATGAATTGTTGGTCAGGGCAATCAACAATCTGTCCAAGGCTCATCTGATCTTGGCAGATTATCTGAATATTCGAGATTTATTGGGACATGAGAAGGTTATCCTGGTCAAATCAGGGTTGGACCGCATCTCAGAGATCCTGTTACGGGAGTAGGGCGATGACTTCGATTTACGATGTGTTACGACGGCCTATATTAACTGAAAAGTCCAGCCACCAATATGTCAAGCTGAATCAGTTTGTTTTTGAAGTGGCTACAAAAGCAACTAAAAGCATGATCAAGGAAGCCGTTGAGACGATCTTTGATGTGAAAGTCCTTCGTGTCAACACCATTGTTATGCCGGCAAAAAGATCTCGTCGGGCTCAGAGCCGCCGTGTTCTAATCAGGCGCAGCGCTTATAAAAAAGCAATTGTAACTCTGGCTCCCGGCGATACGATCGCTGTCTTTGAAGGAGTACGGTAATGGCTGTAAAGAAATATAAACCGGTTACCCCGGGTTTGCGTGGGCGAACCGGTTATACATTTGAAGAAATTACAAAAAGTAAACCAGAACGTTCCCTGGTGAAAACACTCCGTAAAAAAGGTGGACGAAATTCCTACGGAAGGATTACCGTTCGCCATCGGGGTGGAGGACACAAGCGGAAAATCCGTATTGTGGACTTCAAACGGGAAAAGATCAATATCCCGGCTACAGTCGCTGGTATTGAATATGATCCCAACCGGACTGCCAGGCTGGCCCTGCTGCATTATGTTGATGGCGAAAAACGCTACATCATAGCTCCTGTAGGCTTACGAGTTGGTGATACAGTTCTTTCTGGAGCTGAAGCAGAAGTTGCTCCAGGCAATATGCTGCCTTTGAGCAATATTCCCACAGGCACCCGCATTCACAATATTGAACTGAAGATTGGTGGCGGAGGACAGTTGGTCCGCTCGGCAGGAACCTCTGCCAGGCTGATCGCCAAAGAAGGTAAATATGGTCAAGTTCGTTTGCCTTCCGGTGAAATTCGTCTGATCCTGCAGAAATGTATGGCCACTATCGGTCAAGTAGGCAATGTGGACCATAGCCATATCAAGTTGGGAAAAGCTGGCCGTAAACGCCACATGGGTATTCGCCCCACAGTTCGCGGTTCTGCGATGTCCCCTCGAGACCATCCGCATGGTGGTGGTGAAGGGCGTTCCCCGATTGGTATGCCGAGTCCTAAAAGCCCTTGGGGTAAGAAAACCCTGGGTGCCAAGACCCGGCGCAATAAACGAACAGGGAAATACATTGTTCGAGATCGGCGTGTAGGAAAGAAGAGGCGTCGTTAAGTTGTTCCTGTGCTGTTGAAATCAGAGCAGCCCATGAGGAGTTGAAGGTATGTCAAGATCACTAAAAAAGGGTCCATTCATTGACCCCAAGTTATTGAAAAAAATTGAAGCGATGAATGAACGTGGAGAGAAGAACGTCATCAGAACCTGGAGCCGAGCCAGCGTGATTTTTCCCCAACTGGTAGGCCACACAATTGCAGTCCATGATGGCAGAAGACATGTGCCGATCTATATCACTGAGAATATGGTTGGCCACCGTTTGGGTGAGTTTGCTCCCACCCGGACTTTCCGTGGCCATTTGGCAGCCAAGCGAACTACCCGTAAAAAGGACAGCGAAACCGCTGCGGCCAGGGAGATATAATTATGGATCAGGATATTAAAGCAAATGCAAACCATATTCCTATCTCTGCCCAAAAAACACGTCTGGTAATTGACCTGGTTAGAGGCAAAGATGTCGTGGAAGCCCTGGAAGTGTTGAATTTCACACCAAACAAGGCAGCTAATCCTGTTTCGGATTTGATTTACTCGGCCATTGCCAATGCGGAAAATAATTTTGGCTTAAATCGATATGATCTGTACATTCACAAAATTGTTGCTGATGTAGGGCCAACCCGCAAATGGCGCCGATTTGGAGCCCGTGGTCGCGTAAAGCCAAGGCTGCGCCGGTCATCCCATATAACAATTATTCTAAGGGAACATGAAGAGGCATAGACACGAGAATTAACAACTGTCCTGAGTAATAAAAGAAGGGCAGACGTGAGCAGTAGGAGAAATTATGGGTCGTAAAGTACATCCAATTGGATTTCGTTTGAAAATAACCAAGACTTGGGACGCACATTGGTTTGCAGAAGGTGAGCAATACGTTGAGCATCTGCATGAAGATATTGCCATCAGGAACTTGGTTCGCCAGGAAGCAGATAATGCAGGCGTTTCCAAAATTGAGATCGAACGATTCCCGGGTAAGGTAAAAGTCATTATCCACACTTCTAAACCCGGTGTGCTGATCGGGCGCAAAGGCGCCAATGTTAAGATCATGCGCAAGAGTCTGGAAGAACTGGTTGGCAAGACCATCGACGTCGATATTAAAGAGATTGAAGCTCCTGATCTGGATGCTTATCTGGTAGCAGAGAACATTGCCCGCCAAATTGAAGGCCGGATTAGCTATTCCCGGGCCATGAAAAGAACTATTCAGCGCACGATGCGCGAAGGTGCTGAGGGAATCCGGGTAGAGGTTGCAGGTCGCCTTGGTGGAGCGGAAATGTCCCGTACCATCCATATGCGAGAAGGTCGGGTCCCCCGCCAAACTTTAAGAGCTGATATTGATTATGCGTTAGTTGAAGCAGGCACCTCACATGGAAATATCGGTGTTAAAGTCTGGATCTACAAGGGTGAAGTTCTTCCAACCATGGAAGAAGAAAAAGAATCAGAAGCGCATGATGGAGTCTACGTCAGCAAATAAGCTGAAAGAGATTGACTTCTGCGGAATATTGAGAGGAATATTAACATGTTGATGCCAAAACGTGTCAAATTCAGAAAACAGATGCGTGGTCGGATGAAGGGTAAAGCCAGCCGCGGGGTCGAAATTCATTTTGGGGATTATGGCTTGCAAGCCTTGGAACCTGCCTGGATATCAGCCCGCCAGATCGAAGCTTGTCGTCGGGCTATGGTGAGGGAAATGAAACGCCGTGGCAAGGTTTGGATCAGGATTTTCCCTGATAAACCTATCACCAAAAGGGCTGCTGAATCCCGGATGGGTAAAGGTAAGGGTGAAGTCGAATATTGGGCTGCTGTTGTTAAACCCGGTCGGATTATGTTTGAAATCGGTGGAGATGTTACAGATAGTACTGCTTTGAGAGCCTTAAAACTGGCCTCCTACAAACTGCCCATTAAAACCAAAATTGTCCGCCGTGAAGAAATAGGAGAAAGCGCATGAAAGCAGATGAAATCCGTGCTTTAGCGGACGAAAAAATCCAGGCCAGGATCGATGAGACCAGGGAAGAATTAATGAACCTGAGATTTCAGCAATCTACTGGTGAAATAATGGATACATCCAAGATAACAGAGACCAGGCGATTAGTCGCAAGGCTTGAAACTATCTTACGTGAACGTGAGCGGGAAGCCGCAGTGGAAGGTGAAAAATGAGTGATCGCCGTCGCATGAATGGTGTTGTCACAAGCAATAAAATGGATAAAACCGTAGCGGTCAGGATTACCCGTCGGTTTCGCCATCGTTTATACAAAAAGGTCATTGAGCGGCATATCAATGTCAAAGCCCATGATGGACTGGGATGTGAAATTGGTGATCTGGTTAAGATCGTAGAATCAAAACCGATATCGAAAACAAAACGATGGGCAGTGGAAGAAATCACTAGGAAATCGGCTTCTACCGGGCCGGCGTAAACGGAGGCAGCAATGATACAGCAAGAATCAAGAGTTAATGTTGCCGATAACTCCGGTGCCCGCGAACTGCTGGTAATCAGGGTTTTGGGTGGATCAAAACGCCGTTACGCCCGAATCGGTGATGTAGTTGTCGGAACAATAAAAAATGCAACCCCTCAGGGAGCTGTAAAAACCCATGAGGTGGTCAGAGCGGTTGTCATACGCACCGCCAAGGAATGGCGCCGGAAGGACGGTTCAACCGTTAAGTTTGACGATAATGCCGTTGTTATTCTGGATGCAGATGGCACCAATCCTAGAGGCACACGCATTTTTGGACCGGTTGCCCGTGAACTGCGGGAAAAAGGCTTCATGAAGATTGTTTCCCTGGCGCCTGAAACGGTCTAGGGTTTTGATAAGTAGGAGTAATTATCGTGAAATTTAAAATACGAAAAGGTGATATCGTCGAAGTGATCAGTGGAAGAAAAGCTGATAAAGGTGGACGTGGAGAAGTCATTAAAGTTTACCGAGACAAGCAGCGGGTTGCCGTACAGGGAATTAATATCCGGAAGAAACACCAGGGTCAAATTCAGACTCAGGGCAGAACGATGACGCCGGGAATTATAGAATTTGAAGGTCCAATTCATATTTCCAATGTGATGCTCGTTTGTCCATCATGTGGAAAGACTACCCGGGTAGGAATCACCCGAACAGATGGGAATGCCCACCGGGTTTGCAAGCGCTGTGAAGCGTTGATTGACTGATTGCTGGGAGCGGAAGAATGAATAGATTACAAGAGCGTTATCAGAAAGAAATAGTACCAAGTCTTGTGAAAGATCTTAATCTGGAAAATATTATGCAGTGTCCCCGCATTTCCAAGGTTGTTGTCAACATTGGTGTGGGTGATGCCCTTGATAATGGCAAGCTCCTGGATGAGTCAGTCCGAGATTTAACAAAGATCACCGGTCAGAAACCCCTGATCAATAAATCCAAACGCAATATTGCTAACTTTAAGCTCAGGATTGGATCGGCAATTGGCACTTCTGTAACCTTGCGGGGATACAAAATGTGGTCGTTTCTTGACCGATTGATGAATGTTGCCTTGCCACGGGTTCGAGACTTTCGAGGAGTATCTCCTAATTCCTTTGATGGCCGGGGAAATTACACCATGGGTCTCACTGAGCAGCTGGTATTTCCTGAAGTGAATTATGACGAGGTCAGCAAGATCCGTGGTATGGAAGTTACCATCGTCACTTCAGCCCAGGATGATGAATCCGGTCGGGAGCTGCTGCGAAAGCTGGGAATGCCGTTCAAGGAGGATATTAGCTAATGGCAAAGAAAAGCATGATTGCACGAGAAAATAAAAGAAAATACAAAGTCAGGGAAATCAACCGCTGTAAAAAATGCGGCCGTCCGCGAGGATATATGCGCCGATTTGGTTTATGCAGAATTTGTTTCCGAGAAATGGCACTCGAAGGGAAAATCCCCGGAGTTGTCAAATCATCTTGGTAGGTTGGATGGAGGATAAGTAATGAGTTTTAATGATCCAATTGCTGATATGCTAACGCGAATCCGGAATGCAGTAAGAGCAGAGCATCCACAAGTTTCCATGCCCAGCTCAAAAATGAAGGTTTCGATTGCAAAAGTACTGACTGATGAAGGATTTATCAGTGACTACAATGTCACCGATAATGAAAAAACAGTCCATAAAACCTTAACTATGGGGTTGAAATATGTTGGAAAGCGGCGCACAAAACGCTCCGTGATCAACAACCTAGAGCGGGTTAGTCTACCTGGCCAGAGAATTTATGCTGGCAAGAATGAAATACCCTATGTTCTATCAGGTATGGGCATTTCAATACTATCTACCTCCAAGGGAGTTATGACAGGTAGAGATGCAAAAAAATTAGGCGTTGGCGGAGAAGTTGTCTGTAATGTGTGGTAAGTAAGTTTGGTCCCGGATTGTGAATAACAATTAAGGACGACAAAGGAGAATGTGCCGTGTCTAGAGTTGGACGATTGCCGGTTGAAATTCCTTCCGGCGTAGACGTAAAAATAGAAGGATCGTTTGTCAAGATCAAAGGTCCTAAAGGTGAAATGGAATTCAGTTTTTCGCCTGAGATGGAAATCACATATCAAGAAAACGTGATCAATGTCAACCGGCCATCAGATGCAAGGATAATGAGGTCGTTACATGGGACTACCAGAGCATTAATTCAAAATATGGTGACTGGTGTAACAGATGGATATCAAAAGGAACTGCAGCTGGTTGGTGTTGGTTACCGTGCCAGTATGCAGGGGAAAAACCTGGTTCTAAATGTGGGTTATTCCCATCAAGTTGAAATTGAGCCTCCTCCTGGAATTGTTTTTGAGGTCGGAGACCGGGCTCAGCAGATCTTTATAAGCGGTATTGATAAACAATCCGTTGGCCAGATCGCTGCTGATATCCGCAAAGTCAGGCCGCCAGAACCTTATAAAGGAAAAGGCATTCGATATAAAGATGAATATATCCGCCGTAAAGCAGGTAAAGCGGGTAAGGTAGCTTAATATGGGTAAAAAACGAACCAGAGCGGTTGCTCGCAAAAGAAGACATATACGGGTCCGCCGAAATGTAATTGGAACTGCAGAAAGACCACGTTTAAACGTTTTTCGTAGTCTGGACGAAATTTACGTTCAGGTTATCGACGACAACAAAGGTCATACCCTGGCTTCCGCATCAACCTTGGAAAATGAGTTGAAAAAGAAACTCAAAGGTAAGACCAAAAAAGAACAAGCCAAACTGGTTGGTCAGACAGTTGCCGACCGGGCGAAGAAAAAGGGCATCAAGGATGTCGTTTTTGACCGCGGTGGATACAAATATATCGGCCGTGTTGCTGCACTCGCAGATGGAGCACGTGAAAATGGATTGAAGTTTTAGTTTCAGAACCGGGAGAAAGTTATGGCAAACGGTTATCAAAAGAACCTTGAACAAGAGTTTGACGAGAGAATTATTAATATTGAGCGTGTAGCTGCAGTAGTTAAAGGCGGTCGCCGGTTTTCCTTCCGCGTGCACATGGTTGCCGGAGATCATAAAGGCAAAGTAGGTCTGGGAATGGGAAAAGCCAAATCTGTACCTGATGCGATCCGCAAGGCATCTGCTAACGCTAAAGACGACATGCATGCTGTGGCGATCTACAATACAACCATCCCTCATAAGGTGATTGGAAAAGTAAGCGGAGCAAAAGTGCTGCTGAAACCCGCATCAGAAGGGACGGGTGTGATCGCTGCTGGCAGCGTCCGGGCAGTAGTTGAAGTTACGGGTATTTCGAATATTCTTACGAAATCCCTCGGAAGTAATAACGCTATGAATATCGCTGCTGCCACAATCAACGGCCTGGAGCAGCTGATGGATCCTTATGAACAAGCCGCCAATCGGGGTGTAGATGCAGAAAAATTGATCCCATTCTGGGATCGGAGATAAAACCATGGCGAGAAAGAAAAAGGCAAAAATGCTCAAGATCACGCTGGTACGAAGTGCCCATGGAAGGGCCCAGCCCCAACATAGAACCCTGGAAGCATTGGGTTTGAGAAAAATTAATCAATCCGTCGAGCGGCCAGATCATCCCAGTGTGTTGGGCATGATTGAACGAGTCAAGCATCTTGTCGAGGTTGAGTAAGTAGTGGCATGAAAGGAACTTGATTATGAAATTGCATGATTTGAAACCCAATAAAGGGGCAAAGAAAGACCGGAAACGTGTTGGACGAGGTTATGGGTCTGGATACGGAAAAACCGCTGGTAGAGGAACCAAAGGTCAAAAATCGCGGGCAGGTGGGGGCGTTGGTCTTTATCACCAGGGTGGCGACACTCCCTTCTTTCGGCGTATGCCGAAAAAACCCGGATTCAAGAATTTCAACCGGGTTGATTATCAAGAAGTGAATCTGGAATATCTGTCCCAATTCCGAAAGGATTCAGTTGTTAACCCCGAGGTTTTGCGCGAGGCGGATTTAATTCATACCCTTGGTCTGCCGGTGGTGATCCTCAGCCGGGGTGAACTGAAGAAACCTTTGAAAATCAAAGCTCATCGTTTTTCCCGGAAAGCTAAGGAAAAAATTGAAAAAGCTGGCGGAACCGTAGAAATTATTGAAGGGTAACAGAAAGTTTACCTTTTATAGTTATATCGATCCATTTCGTCCCTTTCAGGGGATGAAAACAGGAGAGTAAAGAAATGAGAACATCTGCTTGGCGATATTTATGGAAAGCAGAAGATATCCGGCGAAAGTTGCTGATCACTTTGTTTATTTTGGTAATTTACCGACTGGCAGCCCACGTTCCGATCCCGGGAGCAAACCGGGCAGCTATTGCCTCAATTATTTCTGGCGGCGGAGCTGGCAGTACGTTTGTTGGCATTCTGGACATGCTATCCGGTGGAACCGTATCCAATTTCTCTGTGCTGGCGATGGGTGTGTATCCTTATATTACCGCCCAGATTATTCTCCAGTTGTTAGTTCCAATTATTCCATCTCTGCAGGCCAAAATGGAAGAAGATCCCCAGGAAGGTCGAAAATGGATGGAAAAGTGGACCTATATTCTGGCGGTGCCAATGGCAGCCCTGCAGGCGATAGGCCAGATCCGGATATTTTCCAGCCTGGCTGGTGGAATACAAATAATTGATAATTTTGGATTTAGTGGAAGCGCCCTGCTACCCAGCCTGGCAATTGTGGCCAGTATGACTGCTGGAACATTGTTTGCCATCTGGTTGGGAGAGCTGATCTCTGAATATGGTATTCGCAACCAGGGTCTTTCACTGCTGATTTTTGCAGGTATTGTCTCCAGAATTCCTTCGAACTTTGGGGCAATAATCAGTTCTCAACAAAACCGCTGGGTTACCCTGTCAATTGCCGTGGTACTCACCGTCTTGATTATTTATGCGATTGTATTTGTACAGCAGGGTCAGCGTAATATCCCGGTGATGTATCCCGGACGCAGGGTCGGCAACCGCCAATCTATGCCGGTTAAAGGAGCTCTTCCTTTGAAAGTTAATATGGCTGGTATGATCCCGCTGATCTTTGGACAATCGCTGCTGACATTCCCGGCGATTGTGGCCAGTTTCTTTGTTACCTCCCAGATCTTCTGGGTGGCGAACTTAGCCGAGGGTACCCAGGCTCTATTCGGGGGGACCTCACCCTGGTACTGGTTGTTGTACTTCTTGATGGTGGTCGGTTTTACATTCTTCTACACTGATGTACTGTTTGCCCAACAGGATTATGGATCCAATTTGAAACGGGCTGGAGCCCAAATACCCGGTGTCAGCCGGGGAGCTCCCACCCAGCGTTATTTGACCAAGGTTCTGCGAAGAATTACCTTCCCGGGTGCTTTTTTCCTGGGGACAATCGCGGTGATACCGTTTATTCTTGGCGTGGTGTTATCCGTAACTGGAATATCCGCCTTCAATGCCAGCGGAACGGGAACCATGTTAGTGGCCTCATCTGGGTTGCTGATCGTAGTGGGTGTGGTTAGAGATACATTCCAGAATATCGATGCAGAATTAAAACTGCATGGATATGATGAAAAGTTATTAGTACGTTAATAAAAGCATAATGGGTAAAGCACTCTCCAGAGATGGCTAAATCCCCGGTTTGGATAAAAAATGGTTTCTTATGATGAGAAGTTGATCAAAACAGAGCTGGAAATCAGCAAAATGCAGAAAGCAGGCAGCCTGAATGCTCTGGTTTTGGAAGAAATCAAAAAAATGATCAAACCCGGAATTACCACCCAAGAGCTGGATGCTGCTGCAGAAATAATTATCCGAGATCATGATGGAATTCCCACCTTTAAAGGATACCCGGGTCCATATCCTTTCCCGGGAACCTTAACCATCAGTATTAATGAAGAGATGGTTCATGGGATTCCGAGTGGGAGAGTTTTGCTGGAAGGCGATATTGTTTCAATAGATTGTGGAACAACCCTGGACGGTTTTATCGGCGATTCCGCTTTCACAAAAGGTGTGGGAGAGATCGGAAAACAACAAGCCCGTCTGATCAAGGTGACCCGGGAATCCCTTTACAAGGGTATTGAGCAAATGCAGCCCGGAAAACACATCGGGGATGTTTCCGCAGCCATTCAGAGACATGTGGAAAAGGCTGGCTTTCATGTACCGCGGAAATATACTGGTCATGGAGTGGGTCGCGAAATGCACGAGCCGCCCCAGGTCCCAAATTTTGGTTCACCTGGGCAGGGGCTGGTCTTGAAAGAGGGAATGACCATCGCCATCGAACCTATGGTCCTGGTTGGTACTCCCAAGACCAGGGTGTTAGCTGATAAATGGACGGTTATTGCAGCTGATCACTCACTGACAGCTCATTATGAACATACCGTAGCAGTAACAGGCAACGGTCCTTTGATATTAACCAGGATCGGCAAACGCTAAGATAAGGTTCCCTAGACTGGATTATGTCAATCAGTTATAATAGTACTTTTGCTGGAAAGCAAACATTGAACCAAGCAAGTTGAATAAGGAAGTGTAATCATGAAAGTATCATCTTCTGTAAAGAAACGCTGTGAAAAGTGTAAAATTGTACGGCGAAAAGGTAGAGTTTACGTGATTTGTGAAAATCCGAAGCATAAACAGAGGCAAGGGTAAAAAGTATGGCTCGTATCCAAGGTGTTGACTTACCGCGTAATAAACGTGTCGAGATAGCCTTAACCTATATTTATGGCATTGGTTTGACCCGTTCAAAGGAAATTCTCGGAGCAGTTGGAGTGGATCCTGAAACACGGGTGGAGGGGTTAACTGACAGCCAGATCACAGGGTTAAGGGATTATATTAACAAAAACTTTAAAGTAGAAGGTGATCTGCGCCGTGAAGTGCAGATGAATATCAAGCGTATGATTGAGATCGGCTGCTACCGTGGTATTCGTCATAAGCGTGGTTTACCAGTTCACGGTCAGCGAACCAAGACCAATGCACGCACCCGCAAAGGTCCTAAGAAAACGGTTGCAGGTCGCGGACGCCGGCGAGGTATGCAGAAAACCTAGCCAATGGTTTTTCCCGGCTTCTCTATCTGGAGAAGGATACGGGAAAATTGCCAGCTGAAGTTTTTCATTTTTGGGAGCCTTTCCTCCCTGCGGCAAGAAAAACTAAAACTGGTAGACGGATTATAAAACCTATTAGGATAGAAGAGGAACTATGGCTGAAAAATCATCCCGCCCGAAAGGCGGTCGGAGAAAGAAAAGAACCCTCGCATCTGGACAAATCCACGTCAAGGCGACTTTTAACAACACGATTATCACGGTTACCGACCATCAGGGAAACACAGTATGCTGGAGCAGTCCTGGTGCAGTGGGATTAAGAGGATCCCGCCGCAGCACTGCTTTTGCAGCCCGATTAGCTGCAGAAGACGCAGTTAAGAAAGCTATGGGCATGGGGATCAGGGAGGTAGATGCCTTCGTCAATGGTCCTGGGCCTGGCCGGGAAGCTTCTTTGAGGGCAATGGAAGCCATGGGGCTAAAATTGAACTCGATCACAGACGTGACATCAATTCCCCATAATGGCTGCAGACCGCCCAAGAAGCGTCGTGTTTAGTTAAATCTTTCCCTCTTGGAAAGAGTTAATGAGAAATTATTGAAGTTGATATGTAATACAAAGAGGAAGTAGTTATGTCAAGATATCGTGAGGCAAAGTGTAAAATTTGCCGTCGAGAAGGTGAAAAATTGTTCCTGAAAGGGGAACGCTGTTTCACAGAAAAATGTGCTTTTGAACGCAGAAGTTATCCTCCGGGACAGCATGGACAGGGAGCCCAGTACCGCCGCAACCGCGAATCGGATTTCTCCCGCCAGCTCAGAGCAAAGCAGAAAGCTCGCCGGATTTATGATATTTCGGAACGCCAGTTCAGACGTTATTATGCCACTGCCCAGCAGCGCCGCGGATTAACTGGTTTGAATTTGCTGCAGATCATGGAAACCCGTTTGGACAATGTAGTTTACCGGCTTGGTTATGCTGCCAGCCGGGCTCAGGCCCGCATGTTAGTGACGCATGGACATTTTAATGTCAATGAACGGAGAACCGATGTGCCATCTGTGCTTGTAAAAACCACAGATAGTATCGGTGTCCGGGAAGGATCCAAAAAACGGACTTTCTTTAAGAATTTACCTGCGGAGGCTGAAAACCGAACTCCAGCAGAATGGGTCAAGCGTGATTTAAAAACCTTATCCGGTAGTGTAGTTCGCTTACCAGAACGATCAGAAATAGATGGTAATTTGAATGAACAGCTGATCATTGAGTACTATTCTAGGTAATGAGGTTGGCAAACTAATAAGCGTTAGGATTAGGGAGAGGTGAACCGTGCTAGGAATGAATAATATGGTAACACCAAAAATTGAAAGGGTTGCTGAAGCTCGGGCATACGGGAAGTATGAAATTAGCCCCCTTGAGCGAGGTTATGGAATTACCCTTGGAAATGCCCTGCGCAGGGTGATGCTTTCTTCAATGGAAGGCTCTTCTGTTACATCTTTACGGATAACGGAAATTGATCATGAATATGACACAATTCCAGGAGTCCAGGAAGATGTACTGCGGCTGATGTTAAATATCAAAAAACTGCGATTGATCCTGCATGAAGGTGACCTCTCCAATATGCACCTTGAAATAAAGGGAGAAGGTGTTGTTACTGCAGCTGATATCGTTACACCTTCGGAAATCGAAATTGTCAATCCGGAATTGTACCTGATGACTGTTGATGGCAGAAAAAATCCCCTCACAATCGAATTGACTGTGGGCAAGGGCCGCGGTTATTTGCCAACTGAAGATCGCAAGGACCGTTTGCCGATCGGTGAATTGCCGATCGATGCAATTTACAATCCGGTTCGCCGGGTTAACTTTGAAGTTGGCTCCGCCAGGGTTGGCCAGAGTACTGTATATGACAACCTGGTTATTGAAGTCTGGACAGATGGAACTCTTGAGCCGGAAGATGCCTTAAGCAAAAGCGCCAAAATCCTGATGGGACACCTCCAGCATTTGGCAGGTGTGACAGCAGAATCTCTGGCGGCTATGGTTGAGGTTGAAGAGCCGGTCGAACAGGTGGATGAGATTATCGATATCCCGATTGAAGAGCTGGATTTATCAGTCCGGGTCTTTAATTCCCTGAAGAGAACCGGGATTACAACTGTCCGTGAAGTAATGGAATTAAACACGAAGGGAGATGATGCTCTCCTGTCTATCCGGAATTTTGGTGTGAAAAGTCTCACCGAGCTAAAGGATAAATTGGAAGAGCACGGCTACCTTCTGGAAATCAACACTGAGCTGGAGTAGGTATTATGCGACATAAGGTAGCAGGTAAAAAATTAGGACGGAATTCAGGTCAACGAGCAGCTTTGAGGCGTACCATGATAAAGCAACTTTTTGAAAATGAACGGATTCAAACCACCCGGGCAAAAGCGGAATTTATCCGCCGACCGGCGGAGAAATTGATCACCCTGGCAAAACGGGTTCATGAAGCTGATGAAGCCGAGAAGGTACACGCCCGCAGAGTTGCAGCTTCACGCCTGGATAATGATAAAGATATCGTCAAGAAGTTATTTGAAGAGATTGCACCGCGTTATCTCAATCGACCGGGAGGATATACCCGCATGTTCAAACTGCCTCCCCGGACCAGCGATGCAGCTGAGATGGTTGTTTTGGAGTTGGTAGAAGCGTAATCATGATTGCGGCCAGCTGATGAGTGATCGATTTCAAATTCTCCTGGTTTATGATGGGACAGAGTTCCACGGCTCGCAATTTCAAACCGAGTTGAGAACTGTCCAGGGCGAATTGGAAAAAGCATTAACAAAAATTGGCTGGCTGGGGAAAACGGCTTTATTTGCTGGCAGAACTGATGCCGGTGTGCATGCAGCAGGGCAGGTGGTCGCATTTGATATGAAATGGGAGCACACAGAAAATGAGTTGAACCGGGCCATAAACGCGGTTCTTCCACAAGACATCTCGGCAGTAAAGATCCACAGGATCCGGCATGATTTCCACCCCCGGTATGAGGCCGTTTCCAGAAAGTATCACTATCAGATCTTTACCAGTCCAGTCCGGGATCCACTCCAGGAGCGATTTACCTGGAGGATTTGGCCGGAGTTAGATGTCCAATTGATGGAAAATGCCTCTCAATTATTGTTGGGAATCCACGATTTTGGAGCTTTGGGCAAACCCCATCAACCAGGAGGCAGTACAATCAGGGAAATTCTGAAAACAGCCTGGATAAAGGATGGTAACAAACTGGTTTTTGAGATTGTTGGCAATGCTTTTCTTTACCATATGGTCCGCAGAATAGTTATGGTTTTGGTTAAAATTGGGAAGGGAAAAGAATCGGTAGAAATGGTAAACGATTATCTTGAGAATCCATCAGGAGAGCCAGCGCAGGGATTAGCTCCCGCACATGGTTTAACTTTAATAGAGGTACATTATTAAATAGGATTTCCTGCAGCAAGCTGGAAAATTCCTGAACAACAGTGGAGTAGAAGATTGTGAAGAAAACATTTTATCCAAAAGAAGAAGATATTTCCAGAAAGTGGGTTTTAGTGGATGCCAAGGGAAGAAACTTGGGCCGCCTGGCCACTGAAATTTCCCAGTTGATTCTTGGCAAACACAAACCTGAATTCACCCCTGGTGTTGATGTTGGAGATTTTGTCGTGGTAATCAATGCGGAGCAGATCCAGGTAACCGGAAAAAAAATGGATGATAAATATTATTACCGGGAATCCAAATACCAGAGTGGTCTTAAGAAGATCAGTCTTAAGAACCAATTGGAAAAACGCCCGGAATATGTTATTGAACATGCCGTAAAGGGGATGCTTCCCCATAACCGAATGGGCCGAAAATTAAACAAAAAGCTCAAAGTTTATGCTGGAGAAAATCACCCCCACAAGGCACAGAAACCTGTCCCGGTTAAGACGTTATATCCGGGTTTGGTATAGATCAACACAGCCGCCAGATAAGGCAGCGAATAATCAGTTTTCAAAGTAAGAGGAGTTTTTATGGCACAGTATTATGAAGGCATCGGACGCCGAAAAGAAGCTTCCGCCAGAGTGCGGATTATGAACGGATCCGGTTCATTTGTGATTAACGAAAAATCATTGGAAGAGTATTTTCCAACTGAGAGAAATAATAGAACCGTTACAGAACCCCTCGGTGTATTGACGGGAAGCCGGTCTGATTATGATATCAGCGTGCTGGTCAAGGGCGGTGGAGTGATTGGGCAGGCAGATTCTGTTCGACTGGGCCTTGCCAGGGCTATTCTGAAAATGGATCCGGAACTCAGGACTGAACTCAGCCAAGCTGGATTCTTATCCCGTGACGCCAGAGCAAAAGAAAGGAAGAAACCAGGTCTCAAAGGCGCACGCAAGGCTCCGACCTACACCAAACGTTAATCTTTTCCATTCTGGTCAATTAACTGACAGTTGTATCAATAAATAACCATTTTGCGGAGAACACCCAGCCTAGAGCAGTGTTCTCCGCTTCGTTATTCTTAACCACGAGGTATTGATGACGAAATCTCAAAAGAATCAACCCGATATCATCATCCTGGGTTTGGGTCCGGGTGATCCTGATTTATTAACCATAAAAGCATCCCGGATAATCAATAATGCCAGGAAAATATACCTGCGAACCAGGGAACACCCTACTGTCGAAGCTCTGCCAGCAGGTTTAGTGATATATTCATTTGATGATATTTACGAGGAAGAAGAGTCTTTTGATGATGTTTATCTGAGAATAAGCGAGAAAATAATCAACCTGGCAAAAGCAAATCCTGGCTTGATTTACGCCGTTCCAGGCGATCCTTTTATCGCAGAGGCAACCCCTGCTCTGATCGTGGAAAAAGCCAAAGCATCCGGCCTGGAAGTGGAAATCATATCTGGAGTGAGTTTTCTGGAACCGACCTTTGCAGCGATTGGCGGAGATCCGCTTCCCCAGGTAAGCATACTGGATGCATTGGATCTGTCTACTGCTCACTACCCATCATTTCCGCCGGATAAACCAGCCCTGGTAGTTCAAATATATTCCAAAGAAATTGCATCTGAGGTGAAACTTACCTTGATGGCTGTATTTCCAGACCAACATCCGATTGTTCTGGTTCATGACGCTGGAAATGATGGTGAAATCATCGAAAATCTACAGCTTTATCAATTGGACAGAAGCCCCCACCTTAAAAACCGATCTGCGTTATATATCCCTCCCCTGGAGCGAGGAACTTCTCTGGAATCCTTCCAGGAAATAATCGCCCATCTTCGATCTCCTGATGGTTGTCCCTGGGACCGTGAGCAGGATCATCAAACACTGCGGCCGAATCTTCTTGAAGAAAGTTATGAGACCCTGGAAGCTATCGATGCCAATGATCCATCAGCTATGCATGAGGAATTTGGCGATTTACTGCTTCAGATCATATTACATGCCCAGATAGCCAGTGAATTTGGCGAGTTTAATATGAGCGATGTCATCCTGGGAATCTATCAAAAGATAATCAAGCGCCATCCCCATGTTTTTGAGGACCTTGACCTGGAACAGGCTGATGCGGTTATTCAAAACTGGGAACGTATCAAGGCCAGTGAAAGAAAAAACAATGGCGAACAGGATAAAGGATTATTGGATGGTGTTCCCGGATCACTGCCTGCTCTAACACAGGCAGTAACCTATCAAAAAAGGGCATCCCGGGTAGGTTTTGATTGGAAGACACTCGAAGATGTGCTTGATAAACTCCCTGAAGAGATAGGAGAAATCAAACAGGCCGAGGAAATTAACGAAAAAACTGCTGAATTGGGGGACATCTTATTCACCATTGTTAATATTGCCCGCTGGATGAAAATCGATGCCGAAAGTGCTCTGAGGGCTGCCAACCAACGATTTAAGGAACGTTTTAATGCTGTTGAAAAAAAAGCTCACGCTGTTGGGTGCGAGCTATCAGATCTGAGTTCGGAAGAATTGGATCAGCTATGGGAGAATTCCAAAGCTAATATGGGGGATTAGGTCTCATCATTCCTGGATAATTGGGATTGGACAAATAATAAGCCTACCAGGAAATATGGCAATCCTTGGGAGACAACACCGATTATCCGGCCTTGGATGGTAGAGAAATAATTGTAGATGCCCAGTAATACGCTGAGCACAATAATAAACTTACCTCCATTCAGCGGCTGACTCCAGGAAATACCCACTCCTATTGATAAAGTTGTGATCAGCAGGAATAAGATAATTTCTGTTGAGGTTGAGTAAAGGAGAGATTGAAATCCTGCATCGCGCGCGTGGAGAATCAGGTAGTAAAGCCAAATTGCGCTGACGATCAATCCACTTATGCGGGCAAACCACATCAAGGTATTGCTCTGAGTTCGATTGTTTTCCATGCAATGCTCCACTAAATAATGTTATTTTGTTCCAGACAGTTTTATAAACCGCTGATGATATCTCCCAGGATTTCGCCACCAATACTGGACCCTCTTTTTGTTTCTCCAACATTACGGAGGTTGGCCGCAACGGCAATTCGGTCTGCCAGTCGTGAGAGCGGAAGGCTCTGCAGGTATACTTTTCCGGGACCGGTCATTTTAGCCAGGAATAATCCTTCTCCGCCGAACAGGGCATTGGTAAAACCTCCAATAAATTCAATATCATAATCTACTGTTGGGGAAAAAGCCACTAAACAACCCGTATCAACGCTGAGAACATCCCCGGCAGCAAGATCCTTTTCGATAATGGTGCCTCCGGCGTGGGCGAAAGCCAAACCTTCCCCAACCAGCCGCTGAAGGATAAATCCTTCTCCGCCAAATAATCCAGCCCCCAATTTTTTGCTGAAGGCAACTTCAATTTCAATACCATGGGCAGCGCAAAGGAAGGAGTCCTTCTGGCACAGGAACGTCCCACCTAGAGCAGTAAGATCAAGGGGAATTATTTTCCCGGGATAGGGGGCAGCGAAGGCAACCTTTTTCAGTTCTGAAGCCGTATTCAGGAAACTGGTGATAAAGAAACTCTCTCCTGTAAAGATCCGCTGGACGCCCTTAAAGATACCTCCACCAGTCCCGGTTTGCATCTGAATACCCTTTTCCATATAGATCATTGTGCCTGCTTCAGCCCTGATGCCCTCTTCAGGGTCCAGCTGGATTTCAACCAATTGCAGATCGTTACCAAAGATTGTGTATTCAATTATATCTGCCATCAGATTCCCTCCTAGGGAAAAGATCCAATTTTCTTAACTCCAATGAGATTTTACTATAATCTGATACCTTTCTGGGGAGAGTTAATAAATGTGATAGGAAAAAAAGAAAAACCCCGAGATAACTATCGGGGTTGAAAGCTGGGGGCCAGGGATTCGAACCCCGACTTACGGTTCCAGAGACCGCTGTCCTACCGTTAGACGAGCCCCCACCAGCGAAGGGAATTTTATCACCCTTGATGGTGTTAGTCAAATAATTCACCCGGCAGCGAACAATAAAACACAAAAATCAGAAAGCTGAATTAGGAACGGTAATTCAGGAGAGTATGTTAAAATTTGGGAAGCTGATAAAAATGGAAATGAAAATATTTCTCGAGGGAGAAGGAGATTTAGGCATGACAGAAGTTAAAGAATTATCCGATTTCATTAGGGACATTATCAAGAATGATCTGGATGCGGGGAAAAATGAGGGACGGGTCCATACTCGATTTCCACCGGAACCAAATGGCTTTCTTCACATTGGCCACGTTAAAGCTATTGCAATGAACTTTGGAGCTGCAGAGCAGTTTGGCGGCAAGTGCAATCTAAGATTCGATGATACCAACCCTGCCAAGGAAGAAGATAAATACGTCGAAGCCATCCAGAAAGATATCAAGTGGCTGGGTTATGACTGGGAAGACAGATTGTTTTTTGCTTCCGATTATTTTGACCAGTTATATGAATATGCCCTGCTGTTAATTAAAGCTGATAAAGCTTATGTCGATGACCTTTCGGCGGAAGAAATACGGGAGTACAGGGGTACATTGACCGAACCAGGAAAGGAAAGCCCGTTCCGGAAACGCTCAATAGAAGAAAACCTGGATCTGTTCACCCGTATGAATGAAGGTGAATTTGAAAATGGTTCCAAGGTGCTGCGGGCAAAAATAGACATGGAAGCTCCAAACATGAATTTGCGGGACCCGGTTATGTACCGTATTCTGCATGAAACCCATCATCGGGCTGGAGACAAATGGTGTATTTATCCCATGTATGACTGGGCTCATGGGCAATCCGATTCTATTGAGGGAATTACCCATTCCTTGTGTTCAATTGAATTCAAAAACAATAGACCCCTATACGATTGGTTCCTGGATGAACTGGATATTTTTCATCCCCAGCAGATTGAATTCGCCCGCTTTAATATGACCTATACTGTGATGAGCAAACGCAATTTTGTTCAGCTGGTAGAGGAAGGTTATGTTAATGGCTGGGACGATCCCCGCCTGATCACCCTGGCTGGAATGCGCCGCCTGGGCATCCCGCCGGAAGCAATCATTAAGTTTATTGAACATGTTGGTATTGGAGTTTCCCTCAGCACTATCCAACATTCCAAGTTCGACCATTTTGTCAGGGATGACCTGAATCAGCGGGTAAACAGGGTGAATGGTGTTTTAAATCCGCTTAAGGTAATTCTGACCAATTATCCGGAGGACCAGATAGAGCACATGGAATTCCCCAACCATCCCGGTGATGAGACCAGGGGCGTAAGGGAAGTTCCCTTCACCCGGGAGCTATATATTGACAAGAATGATTTTAAGGAGGATCC
>CAYUXO010000038.1:0-21246 GCA_964448865.1 uncultured Anaerolineales bacterium | reverse complement strand
AGTTGGATGCTTAATGGATGTGCCAGTAATCTAAATTCCAATTATTTGGCAATAGTTGCGAAATATTTTTAGGTGAAAATGAAAATTGCCCCCGAATTTGTGTTAATTAATGAAATCCAGGGGTATTATCAGCGCACCTGGAGGGATTAGACCCCCCAAATAGCTGATGCGAAGTTTTCAACTTTATTTCAATCCTGATTTTTGGCCCTGTCCTATCTAATGGGTGGCAAATGCAGGGGATAAAATGTCAATTGCGTTGAAATCTTCCCATAATTCTTTCCGTGTTGTCCACCAGAGTAAGGGGACTATCATCATTGATAATTCGTTTGTTCGCACTTTTAAGCTTGTTGGTGTAACATAACATATAAATTGGGGCGATATGTGAAGGGCCTCCTCCGTTTGTCTCTGTGGGTGGAAATTAAAGGAATGGGGATATTTTGCATTTTATTGATAGGTTTTGGAATGAATATCAATGAAACAATTTGAGTCATGAATAAACGATATTCTAAAATGATCGGATATTCACCTTTGGATCTTGTGGATCACGATAAATTGGTGCGAGTGATTAGAGTGATCAAGAGGATTGTTGCTGAATACCTTCTGGCTGAAGAGGAAGGAAGGATTCTCGTTGCCGGCGCTGGATCAGGTTATGAGGCAGTCTTGATAAACAGGGAATTCCAGCTGCAGACTGTTGGGGTTGATTTAAATATTGACCTGAATAACCTGTTCCCAAATAGTTTGGATTTACTGCTCCAGGTACAGGACTTATCATCATTGGCTTTTGGCAAAAATACTTTTGATCTGGTCTATTGTTATCATGTACTTGAACATGTAGCTGATCACATGGCGGTCTTAAAGGAGATGGGCCGTGTGTTAAAGCCCGGCGGCGTTTTGTTTATTGGTTTCCCCAATAAAAATCGCTTGATATCCTATATTGGAACAAGCCAAAAAGTGTCCGATCTCGATAAGATAAAATGGAATATCAATGATTATGTATACCGCCTGCAGGGGAAATTCGAGAATAGGCATGGGGCACATGCTGGTTTTACAGAAAAGGAGTTTATTAAAGACGCTTCTGATGTATTTGATCCAATTTACCCGGTCAGGAACCAATATATGAGTCTAAAATATCCCAAACTTGGTGGGTTAATGACCTTCATTGAAAAAACAAAATTGGAGGAATTTCTTTTTCCGTCCAATTATTATATTTGCAAAAAGAGGAAGCTCGGATATGAATAGATTCGGACGTTTTACCTTATCGGAGCTTTCCTTTCCCCGCCTGTTTTCTGCCGTGAAAGTTCGTCTGAATGAGATTCCCCATACCTTAGCGTGGAAATTTCATCCCCATGCGGAAAAAAATAAGGAATATATTCAAAAATACCATGGAATCCATGATCGACAAAGGTGTTTTATTGTTGCAAATGGCCCCAGCCTGCTTAAAACAAATTTAGAGCTGCTGGAAGATGAGATCACCTTTGGTATGAACAGAATATATTTGAATTTTGAAAGATCATCATTTCGCCCAACATATCATATAGTCGTTAATGAGTTGATTTTAGAGCAGTGGGCGAATGAAATAGCCGTATTGGATATGCCGAAATTCCTAAATTGGAACCGTCGTTCTTATTATGGAAAACCCGACTCCAGGACAACTTATATAAAATCAAAAATGGCGATAAAAGATTCATTTCAGTTTAATTTGACGCGTCCCATGGTTGTAGGAGCAACGGTAACTTTTGTTGCTCTTCAATTAGCCTACTACATGGGATTTCAAAAAGTGTACCTGATCGGGCTTGATCATAACTATAAAGATAAAGGCACACCAAGTATGACAGAGATCCGGACACATGAGCGTGACGAGAGTCATTTTCACGCCCAATATTTCCCGAAAGGTTTTAAATGGCAGCTTCCAGACTTGCTGAGGTCAGAGCTAGAATTTGATATTGCCCGCGAAACTTTTGAGGCAGACGGTCGGGAGGTGTTTGATGCAACCATCGGTGGGAAATGCCAGGTTTTCAAAAAAATTGATTATGAGACTTTATTCGACTGATATTTCGCGATGTATGTGTTTTACTTAGAATTTAGATAATGCCACATGAAAAGAAGAAAGGGCTAAATAAAATTATGGGAGGTTTCCTCTTATGTCCAGTTTTCTGATTTCAGATATTCTTGACAGATTGGCTGAAGAAAAACTTGAGGTTATGTGGTATTCAGGAAAAAGAATACTTGTCACAGGTGGAGCTGGTTTTATTGGCTCATGGTTGGTGGAGGCGCTTGTGCGGTTGGGCGCAGATGTATATGTGGTTGATAATTTATGGCGGGGGTCTCTGAAAAATTTCCAAAAGGATGCTGGGGGGCATTGGATCGATCTCACAAAACAGTTTATGTTGGGTGACTTGCGAGAATATCATGCAGCTCTCTCGGCTTGTATGTGGGCGAAGCCCGATCTTGTGCTTCATCTGGCTGATATCGTGGCCGGAATTGATTTTGTATTTTCAAATGAACCGTTTATTTTTCGGGCGAATCTTTTGATCAATAGCAATATGTTTACGGCAGCCAGGGAAGCGGAGATAAAACAATTGGTATATGTTGGGACAGCTTGCAGCTATCCGAAAGAACTGCAGGCAAAACCGGGCGGCACCCCGTTGGTGGAAGAGCAGATCTCTCCGGCTGATCCAGAGTCAGCTTACGGATGGTCAAAATTAATGGGGGAGTACGAAGCGGAACTATTGGGGCGATATTCAGATATGGATGTCGGTATTCTTCGCCTGCATAATGTTTTTGGACCGCGTTCATCGCTGGCAATCAAACGGTCTCAAGTCATCCCAAGCCTGATCCGCAAAGCGGTGCGATACCCTGATGAAGAGTTTATTGTGTGGGGATCGGGCAAACAGGCCAGGGATTTCATCTTTGTAGGCGACGTGGTGGACGCTGTATTACGCCTTCCACTAAAAGGGATGAATGAAGGAGCGATCCAGATTGGCACTGCTCAAGAAACGACCATCGCAGAACTTGCTCAGGCAATTGTCAAAGAAAGCGGAAAAGAAATCCCAATTAAGTTTGACACAACCAGGCCAGAGGGTGATGGCGGGCGATCTGGAAATTATGATAAAGCTCAGCGGCTGCTGGGGTGGAATGTTTTCACCCCTCTTCAGGTCGGATTGAAACGTACCTATGAATGGGCTTACGACCAAATTCATAACAAGAATATCAACCTGGATGAGTAGTTTTTAGACATTAGCAAGGAATATGATCGCGTTTTAGGGTGAAGTGCTGATGAATATTATGAATATGCTTGGAATTAACATCAATTGCCTTTCGTATGACGATATGTATCCGATTTTCGATGTATGGTTGGCAGAAAAGCAATCACGGTCTCATGCGGTAGCTGTCATCAATGTCCATATATGCGTATCAGCATTAGTCGATAAGCAGTTGCGGGATATGTATAATGCCGCTGATCTGTCTGGTAGTGATGGAAAACCATTCTTAATGTGGGCGCGCGCGTTCCATAATAAAAGAAGCGAGCGATTTTATGCGCCCGATCTGATGAATGAAATCAGCAGCAAAATGAAGGAAAAAGGCTATACGTTTTTCCTTTACGGTGGGTATCCGGGCGCTAATGACCTAATTGAAGCATATCTTAATAAAAGGTATGATGGCATAAATGTGGTTGGAAAATTCACTCCGCCCTTCAGGCCGCTCACAGATATTGAGGATAAAGAACTCTGTGATTTGGTTAATTCACTTCAACCTGATTTTATTTGGGTTGGCCTGGGTTCTCCTAAACAAGATGTTTGGATTGTAGAACATTTGCACAAGATCCGGGGAAGCATAATGATGCCGTCAGGGGCGACCTTTGATTTTTTTAGCGGCAGGATTAGACAAGCGCCAAAATGGATCCGTGAAAGTGGATTTGAATGGTTATATCGCCTTAGCCAGGATTTCCGGCGCCTTTGGAAACGGTACACGTTATACAATATCGTGTTCTTATTCTTCTTTTCCTTACAAATCTTGAATATTATCTCTTTTGACGATGAAGGTTATTTATTGCTGCTGGGAAAGCGAACAAAATTTGGCAATAGCTGATGCCGGGGATTGCTGAGAAATTACGAATGACGGGCAGGCTCCGGCGTTTATCAGTTTGCTTCTGTTCCCTCCTGCAATTTCAAATTAGAGAATGATCATTTCTCGGCTGCCCCAGGGGAGCAATATTCCTCGTTTGGCTCTGCCCTTTGTCCGGGGCAGTCGCAAAAATTTATATCATTCCAGGGCTGGTTGATCAGGAACAAAGGGGAAGATGTAGCACTTCCCACCACTAAATCACCGACCGCAAAAGGGCATCAGGTAAATATCCTGGCTGGGCTTATAATGCAGAATGTTGAAAATGGATCTGGGCCGTACCGCCCCGGTACATCTCACAGGTGGTTTGCAGGCTTTTGGTGGTTTCCCGTTACCGGGAAAGTGAATTGCATAGAATTTGACAGGAGTCAAGGACAAAGTGACCCAAATTTAGTACTATTGTTATGAATTTCACAAAACATGTTTAAAGGAGAATATTCTTATGAAAAAGGCATTATCTAAAACCCTTCAAATTACAGCTACTATCCTGATGGGCGGGGTAGCGGCATTCGATATTGTGGGAGGCATTGGCACTATCTGTGCAGCCTTCTTCACCAAGGATTATCCGCCATTATGGCCGTTGCTTGGCTACCAATGGATATACCAGATATTTGTCTTTGTGACGCTGGCATTCGGATTTTTAGGAATTTGGGTCACCATAGCTCTTGTTCGCAAGACCGAACACGCATATCGCAATACTCTGCTGGTTCTTGCTGCGGGTGTGGTTTTTTATACTATCCGTGTTTACACTTCTCTCTACTTGCGGGGAAAGGCTGCGCCAACCAATATCAATTGGTATTTCCACATGATAGTATTGGCAGTATTCTTGCTGTTCCGTCTGCCGGGTTTGCGTCAGCATGCATTTAAGGATCCTGATGATCAAGTCATGAATGGAGTAAGCGGCGGATTGACGTCGATCGTGGTGGGCATTTTTCTGGCTTTCAGCACCCAATGGGTCGCAGCATCTCATACTTTCCAGGGAGTTAACTGGGCTGATGTTATTAAGGGTCAATTGATCATCGTTGGTGCAGGCTTCATTCTCGGAGGAGCAGCAGTCCTGGCCGTGAATGGGTACCGTTTGTTCGCAAACAAGGTACAGATCGATCAAAACAATCATCAAATGGATCTGGTTGATATCCAGTAAAAGGCTATCCTTTTGTGCGATGGAACAGTGGCTGTTGTGGTCGCCCAAGAAGAGGGGAAGCCAAGTGGAGAGGCCGAAGGATTTCACCAAAAAGCATATACATGGCAGGCAGGGAGGGAGATGCCTAATAGAAGAAAACTGCCTGGTTGGCGGCATCAATCATAATCCTATCGCGAGTTTTAACAGTCTTCCAGACAGGGAAACTTCTCGAAAGTTGTTTTTGATGGCTCTTACGATCAATAAAAACATTCCAGTATTGGCCGCTATCAATGGTTGTTGTAGTTGCAGTTCAGCGAAGGGGAAAAAATTATTTTGAATTCGATCCGGAATACTTCTCAACTATTTGGGTCATAACATCATAATTTTTTTCCATATCAGAAACCAGTTTAAATTGGGCCAGACAGCGGTCAAGGTTTTGATTTTTCCGATGTGTTTTAAAATAGATATCGCCCTGCAAATAATCAGTCAGGAAGCGCATGCCGCATTCAAGGGTCATCAGGATGGCGGAGAAGGGCAGCTGATCAACTTCTTCCGGGGTTAGAAAACTACCTGCAGCATCCAGGTATCCTTCAGTGAAGCGGTCATATATTTGCAGGTCAAACCGCACTCTGAAAAGGTCCTGTTCGGATTCGGCCGCCGGGTTGGCAATTGATCGAATGGAGTCTCCAAAATCATATAATGATAAACCGGGCATCACAGTATCAAGGTCTATTACGCAAACGCCTGAACCGTTTTCTTCATCAATCATAACGTTATTAAACTTGGTATCGTTGTGGGTTATTCGCTCCGGGAGTTTTCCCTGTTCAAACAAATCAACTAAGCGTTTTGTGTGTTCTGCCCGCCCCTTAACAAATTCGATTTCAGCTTTTGCCGACCCGGCCCGGTTAAGAGGGTCAGTTTCGACGGCATGGATAAAATTATAAAACCGTTTTGCAGTGTGATGAAAATCCGGGATCGTTGCTGACAGCTCATCCGGAGGAAAATCGCTCAATTGTTTCTGAAACTTGCCAAATGCTTTTGCCGCAGAATAGGCGTGGTCCATATTTTCAACGACATCATAGGTTCGCGCGTTTTCAATAAAGTCATACGCACGCCAATACTCGCCTTCAGGGGATTTGTAATAAGTTTTGCCGTCCAGGGAAGGAACCAAAGCGAGAGCTTCCCGCTGTGGGTCTCCTCCCTCAGCAATTATTTTTTTTCTCAAATGAGAGGTAACCAGCTCAATATTCCTCATCAGGCTTTCCGGATCTTTGAAGACAAAATGATTAATTCGCTGAAGGATATATCTTTTCGTCCCCCCCTTTTTTTTCCGATAAACCAAGGCATAAGTATCATTTATGTGTCCGTTTCCATAGGGGCTGCCCGAAAGGAAATCCCCTTCAAACAGAAATTGGTCCGCGGATTCCTTAATGTCATATTTCATTGGAGTCTCCAGAGTGGGTCCGGATAAACCCTGCGCCGGATCAATTCCATAATCTTGCGCTGGGCTTTCGATTTATCTTCTTGATAGGTGACACCAAACCATTTTTCCCGGGTTGGCAGTACTTTAACAACGGCTTTTTTTTCCTGAATCAGCTTTTGGACTACAGCAGGCAGGAAATATTCATCAATCTCCAGGTTGATTTCTGGATTTTCCAAAAACTGGCTGAACGAGATTTCCAGTTCAGCGAAAAGATCGGCCTGGAATCCCCAGAAGTTCATTGAGGCGATACTTTCGGGGGCAATTCTAGACCACGATTTGCCATCGTCATTCGAATATTGTACGATATTTGCGGACTTTTCAACACGGGTTCTTTCTTGAACCTCAATCAAATAGCCATCCGGATTCACCCTGCATATCCCACGGGATACATACCCGTGTTCAGTCAGGGTGTTCTCTAATCCATAACCCACCATGCAGTAGTGATTGGCGGGGGCAGGGACGTGCTGCATGTAAGAAAGCAGGTTGAAGTAGGAAGAGGGGCCGTAATAATCGTCGGCATTGATTACGGCAAACAGAGAATCAATAACGTTTTTACAGCTTAATACGGCGTGGGCTGTACCCCAGGGTTTAACGCGACCAGAAGGCAGTTGGTGCCCAGCAGGCAGATCATCCAGTTCCTGAAATACATAGATCGTGTTGCATTGTTTCTCTATTCTTTTCCCAACCAGATCTCTAAATGGTTTTTCTATCTCCCTATTAATGACAAAAACAACTTTTTCAAATCCTGCCTGGAGTGCGTCATAGACAGAATATTCGATCGTGTTTTCACCATTTGGACCTATGGGCTCGATTTGTTTTAATCCCCCATAACGACTACCGATACCAGCAGCCATGACAATTAGAGTGGAATTTGACATTATGTTTTGCCTGGTGTTAGTTAGTGTGTTTTTGTAACTTTTGATAACCCCCGGGGGTTTTCTGGATCAAATCCCTTGGCTTGTGTCAAATGGAAGCTGAAAAGCTGGGCAGCCACAATCGCCACTATTGGACTGAGCCACTCTGGTAAATTCGCTGGCAGCTGCAGTGGTGAATGAGCCAATGACAAAGCCTCTTTTCCATTTGAGATAACCGCTAACTCTATCTGATATTCATCTCTGAGGGAAGCTAAGAGCGCTACCAGATTTTGGTACACAGCCCCTTCTGGAGCAATTGCCAGCACAGGAAACCCGCGGGAAACAAGCGCAACCGGACCATGCTGGAAATCTGCCGCAGAATAGGGTCCTGCAGTGACGTAGGCCATTTCCTTCAGCTTCAGCGACCACTCAAAGGCTGTGGCATAGTTGTAACCGCGCCCCAGCACGACACATTGTTCCATATACCGGTAACGTTCAACCATCCTTTTAATATCAGAATCAAGTTTAAGTACCTGATCGACCCAATCTGGCACACGCTCTAAATCTGACAACCTGGTTCGATCGCCGTTAAAAAATATTGACAGCAGCGCAATGACCATTAATTCAGCGGTGTAAGTTTTGGTGGCTGCAACTGCTTTCTCAGGACCGGCAGCAATATCAATCGCATATTCGGCGGCCCTCGCAAGCGGCGAGTTCGGGTCATTTGTGATCGCCAGAGTTAATTCACCCTGTTTTTTCCCTTCTTCCAGAACAGCGACAATGTCTGGTGATTGGCCAGATTGGGAAACTCCCACGATCAGGGAATCTTTCAATAGCGGCGGGGAATGGTACAGGCTGAACAGGGAAGGTGCTGCCAGCGCCAAAGGAAGTTTGTTCTCCAGGCCCCACAGATACTTGGCATACAGACCAGCATTGTCTGAAGTGCCGCGTGCCGCCAGGAACACATAGTTCAGATTTCTCTTCCGAATTTCAAGTGCTATACGTTCGATTTCAGCAATGTTTCCGAGAACCCCGGATAATACTTCCGGCTGACTGAAAATTTCAGATTTTATGCTCATAATTATTCCGATTAACGAAGGTGATTTAATACGTCGTTTTTAAAACGGTCAATGTGTTCAGAAAGATAGGCTGGAATGCTTTTTTCATCATCTTCGATGAGGGGAGTGAGGTCCATAGCAAAACTTATTCCGGCCGCAGTGTCAACGCCGTGGCTCTCAAAGTAAGTGGCATGAGCCCGGCGGCGTCCCATCGTTGCCAGGTCGTAACGTTTCCCCCCGCAAATTTGGGAGTCAAATACACCTACCAGCGCAGTTTGGAGATTCTCGTGGGGGGTGAGATCAAAAACCACCTTGTCTCTGTCAACCATCCAGTCTAAATCCCTCCATACTTCACACCCAAATAATTTCTTCGGGCGCTCACTCACTGGGAGTTTGCGGATCGCCTGAATAACTTTCAGCGCTACCGCGACGTGGGTATTATGTTTGTCCGCGAGATTATGCGTATATATAAAATCTGGTGATGTTATTCTGAGCATGTCGGCCAGATCATCAGTAAGATCATGATTGCCCCGATCTTTAACCGATGAACTGGGATGCGCCAGGAAGACCTGGGCACCATATTCGCCAAGATAGGCAGCTTTCTTTTGCTCTTTTATTCGAACAATGACCATTTCATCGTCGGAATAATCCCTGTAAATATCGTCTCTGGGTGAACCGCTGCCGTCCGTAACCACAGCGCCGCAGAACCATTTGTCGTTTTGCTGGAAACATTGGAGGATCCCGTCAATCGCCATAATCTCCAAATCATCCTGATGGGCCCCAATTCCCAGATGTGTTGTCCGCTTTAATGCTTCCTCGAATGGCAGCCCATCGGGGACGTAGGTTTCCGAAGATTTGTGTCTGAACATCCTAAAACTCCTCCTGTTTTAACTCGGGCAAGCTGGCCGCTGCAATCGATTGTCCCACTCTCCGACTTTTTTCATCAGGGAGCTGAATATTGATTTTGCCTGCAAGTTCTGGAAATTCTTCTCTTAATACCTTAAGCGCATATTCCAGAATGATGTCTCCTCCCGTTCCGGACGTGCATCGCCCCAATATAAGGACATGGGCGAGCTCGTAAAAAGCTGCATAATGGGCGATCGAATAACCCAGATAAACTCCTATGGTTTGCCAGATCTTAACCGCGCCTTTATGCCCCCCTTCCAGTTTGCCCTGGACATATTTTAGCTGTTCCGCCGGGGATATGCCGCTGGGAATATTAATGTTTACCTTTGGAGCAAGTCGGAATACACATTGCTGGGAAAAATACAGAGCTCCAACGCCCCGGTCTCCAGACCACTCATCGATGGGCGCTTGCGGATTATAATCAACGGGAGTAAAAGCCAGCTCATTAAGCCAGCCTGTAATCCCCCCATTCACATTAATGTAGCCGCCAGCTTCACTGGAACCCATGGCTATGCCAAGGATCCCATTGGCATTTAAGGACATGGAACCAGCGAGAGCTGTAACGTCGCCATCATTCACGATTTCCATCGGCACTCCCCACTCATTCCGAATCCGAATGAATATATCCCTTATTTCATGGTATTTTTTTGCAGGTATGCCCCTGAATAAGGAAGCGACCCTGACGCGGTTGTCAATATAAATGCCTGCAGCGCTTCCTCCAATTGCGTCCAATTGAGGGAGGTGAGATCGGGCGCTTGTGAGCGCAGCCATGATTTCCCGGTAATGGTACTCAGGATCCGTCTGCTCTTTGGGATTCCAGACTATTTCTTCACTGAATACAGGATTTCCATCAATTACAGCTGATACTTTCCGGTCCGAAGCGCCTAGATCAAAACCTATCCGGTTTCCTTCCAGGTGGCGGCCCAGGAGTATGCCCTGCTCGTGTTCCGGGGGGACTTCATCAGCGGCGCAGAGGATGATTTCAAATGGTTTTTCATAAACGTCCCCACCCATGAAATGAAAATCAAATGAACGCTTTCCACCACTTGAATAACAGTGCTGAATATATTCTCCGACATATTCCGGACCCCCCAGGTAAACCTTCCAGCCGCCTCGCTGCCAGAGCAGGAATTTAAATATGCGTTCAATGTATTTCTGGCTGGCAGCCGCATTCGGATGCCCGTCAGGATAAACCAGGGTATTAAAGTGGGTCAGGAGCCCGTGATTGCGTTCAAGCCCGATCAGGAAGGGCAGGCCTTTTCCAGAAGCTTTAAGCTCTTCCAGGAAGGCCTGGTTCACCAAGACCGCCGGACGGTAATCCGGGTCCAGAGGCGGGGTGATGTTGGGTTTTATCAGTGAAAGTAAGTTATTCATTATTATTCCTTGCGGCTCGCGGGCTGCTGTCGAGCAGAAAATCAGTTCTGGGTTAGTCTGAAATCAATTATTTCAGGCGGGGGGCAGCGGGCTTTAATTTCTTCCAGTGGAAAATCTACCAGGGGGCGGCCTTTTTCAAGGCTGATTTGTTTTTGGCGGAACGCAAACCACAAATCAGTGAGCGAGTTCTCGCCTTCCCTAAGATCAGCGACTGGGACCAGGTCATCAAAATAGAGTTCAACAATATCGATCTCGCCTTCCTCCAAAGCAGCCTGTGCCTGGAGCAGCCGGACTCGTCCATTGGCCTGTATGCTGGCGGGAATATTCTGGAGCAGGTCCAGCCAAACCCGGGGCTGCCTCGAGGCAAGCAAACATTTGCCAAGTTCAATGGTTAATGGCAGAACCGGGGCCATGGTGTGGGCTTTTAATAACAGATTGGCAGCATCCTCAACTTGATCCTGTTTCCAGGATAAAATAGCCAAATTCCTTAATGACCAGGGGTTCGGTCTGAGCTTAGCTGACCTTTCCCAGGCAGTCCTGGCTGGCTGATATTTTCCAGCGTGATAATACATCAGCCCGAGATGGTACAACAAAAACCAAGAGACATCCTTGTTGTTCAGGACCGCTTTTTCGAGTTTGGGAAACCAAGCCTCACTTACAAGGAACCCGACCGGGACCTTATCCCAATCAGGCGAAGGCATTGTCCCTTCCCTGAGCAATTGCACCCAGGGCTTCTGCTCATCAGCGAGCGCGGCATTATCGAATACCAACCCCGGCGAACAAAATGGGACCTCCTGATCTGTTTCTCGCCGCAGTTTCTCAAGGGTTCCCCAGCCAGCCCCGCGCTGGATTAAATCAACCGGTTTCTCGTCGAGATATTTTTTGGAATGTTCAAATTCCGCGTAGAGTTCTCTGGTGGGAATTAACCGGTCCAGGGCAGCTTGAAGATTGTTTCCAGCTTCTTCCCAATCGTCCCCATGAGTTATTCGGGGATCAGTTTCAATCATCCCGTAGGTTTCCATCCAGCACAACTCCGCTCTCTCAGCCAGCGGTAAATGTTCTAATTGGGTTCGGGTAATCCCTGCCTGGATTTCAAAGTACCCTTTCCCTGAGGGAGACAAGAACTTTTGCCAGTTCTTACCTCCCGGTCCCGATCCCCAGGCCCACATCTTTCGACCTGGCAATTCTTCGGTAGACGCGTGCACCAGCCCGCTGCCCTCGCGATCGACGACAGCTATCCACGGTTTTCGGGATTCCTGCATATGAAAGAACACATCTGCTGCCTGGGAGTAATTCCCGGGGTAGGTAAGGTCATTTTTCTGGTAGATTGGAATGGGCACTTTTACCAGTTGATTTGCTCTTAATCCTAAAACATAGGCACTTTTCGCACGGGTGATAACCCTTGTCTCCGGTGTTTCCGGAACCGCAATATTTGACCAATAATACATGGGAACGCCAGCAGGATTTGAATTGCTGATCCGGAAAAGCAAATACAATACCTGGGACCCGGTGGGCAAAAAGGCATCGATCTGGAAAGAGACCTGGCGAAATCGCTCCCACTCATATAAGCGCAGGATTGGCGTTCCATCACCCCGACTGAGGCGGGCTCCAAATAATCGGTCACATGAGAATGGCGAATGCCCCAGAGTGCCGATATTCCATTCCACTCCACCGCTGAACCATGCATTTCGGATCCCGAGGTTCGCGAGTTGAATTGTAGGGTTTACTTCCAGAAGCTCCCTTCCAGTTGGCTTGTGATGAAGCGACCAGAGACGGCCGCCCAGTTCAAGCAAAAATGTAGCCCGAAGGAATTCGTTCTCTAAAACCGCAGTCCTGATTTCAACCGGGTGAGTATCCCGTGAGTATGAGCTCTGAGTGGAGTAGGGCAATATACTGGCAATATGGCCGATCTTCATCTGTTCTTTGATCTCGGGGGGTATCTTGCCCTGGCAGGTAATATTCGGTTGAGTACGTTCGGGGAATAAATGCGGCAGGAGATTGTCTGCTTCCAGGGTGGCCGCATTAATCTTCAAAGTATCAAAATATAAATCACTCATTGTTCAGACCTGAGATCTTTTTGAGAGTTTACTGCTAAGTTGCTGGCTTGAATTATCAAAGCACGCCCAGTTCGTATTGCAGAACCAGCGCAATCGCACCGAGAATAACATTGTCAGATCCCAATGTTGTTGCACCCACTTGAGTTCCCCGGGCAAGAGTGGGCAGGGTTCTGCTCAGCAAGCCCGCTGTGATTGTTTCGACGAGTAATGGGTTTTCCCCAGCCATTTTGCTGTGAACTAATATCCGGCAGCTTCCAAGAACCCCCACAATATTTGAAGCTGCGATGGCAAGCGCCTCGCCGGCCTCGATGATGACCCGTTGAATAGATCCATTCCCGTTCTCAAGGGCTGCAATAACAAAATCTGAGTTGATCTCATGGATTTTCGGGTTGAAATTCAGATGGGTTGCAGTGTCTGGATCGTTAATGATCCCTGCTATCTTTTTCATGATCGCCTGGTTGCTGGCAATTGTTTCCAGGCAGCCATAATTTCCGCAGGCGCACTTTAATCCATTCTCGATTACCCGTACGTGGCCAATTTCACCAGCACCAGCCGGTGATCCGGGCATCAATTCTCCATTGATAATAATTCCAGCTCCCACTCCCCAGCCAAGGTTTATGACAACCAGGGGCAAATCACTTTCTTTGCCGCTGCCAAAGGTATATTCCGCCAGAGCGGCAACCTGGCAGTCGTTTGCAGAATATATTGGAAGATTGTAGCGGTCCTTAAAAAGATTGCGCAGAGGAAGATGCCGCCAGTTAAGATTTACCGCTTGCTGGAGGACCCCGGCTTTAGAATCAATGAGACCAGGCGCACCAACCCCGATACCGAGAATAGGGCTTTTTGCTGCTTTTACCAATTCATCGATCAGATCGTACGCCAGTTCTAGCGCGGCTTCTCCATCCCTTCCCTCGATGTCTAAATCGACCCGGTAATCAATTTTCCCCCGCAGGTTGATTAATGCTCCCCTGAAATCCTGTCGTGAAAGGTCAATCCCAATTATCTGCCGGGAATTTTCGACTATATCCAATAAAATTCCCCGGCGCCCAGATGTTGAAGGAGCGTGCCCGATTTCAGCCACTAAACCTTCATCAATCAAACCGCCCACCACATCAGATATTGTAGGGGGAGTCAGATTTGTTTTCCTGGCGATATTTGCCCGGCTGATCTGACGATCGGAATAGATGGTTTTAAGTACCAACCGGATATTATGCTCTCTGGTGCGCTTGTGATTCGCTTTACGCATGAGGACTTTGCCCATTAATAACCTACTAGTATAATTTATTATATTAACTAATAATAATTTACTTCATAATCCTTATTTGTCAAGTATGTGACAGCGCCTTCAGGGGGAAACGCTTGTTTTTGGGAGGGAAACAAGTGTTTCAGCCCTAAAATCTCCAGCTTTGGTAGTTGACAAACACAATGGAATAGCCTATTATGTTTAAAGTTAATAAAGTTAATAAAGTTAATAAATGAATTATATTTTATGCCGCCAACAATTGGATCGAACCGGCCAAGGTGCATCTGTGGAAGCTTGAAAAACTATTGCCTGAACAATAACAGAGCTCAATTCAGAGGAAAACTTCCAAATCAAGTTCAATCCGGGAAATCATTTGTTGGCGATATTGTCCAGCATGATGTTCCTGGAAAAAAAGGAGGTGCGCGGACCTCATTTATCAAAATGGCAAATAAACAAATATAGCTTTATTCTACCGAATGAGAAGGAGAAATAGGAAAAATGTCTAAAAAAATTTCAAGAAGTCTTTTGTTGATTGTTGCCAGTGTTCTCGTGGTTGCCATGCTGGCTGCCTGTGCAGCTCCCGAAGTTGGCCCACCACCTGCCAAAGAAGAAAGTTCAAAGCCTGCGGAAGAGGAAACAGCCGCAGACGATGAGGAGGCCAGCGAAGCACCCAGTGTGTCTGAATTGGATTTTGTGGTTTGGTCCTATGGTATCGAAACCATCCAGGATAACATCAGTAATTTTGAAGCTGCCAATCCCGATGTTGATATCACCTTGCAGGATCACTCCTGGCTGGAATACCATGACATCATGATTGGGCGTTTTGTCGCAGGAGATCCACCACCGCTGCTCTACGGATCCGACCATTGGTTGCAAGAGTGGGCGGCAGCTGGCTGGCTGGAGCCTCTCGATACCCACTTCCCACAAATACTTGAGTACAATGACGAATTGGCTCCCTATGCACTCCAGGGTATGACCTACAACGGGCACGTTTATGGAATGTCGTATTATGCGGACACGATGGACTTTATTTACAACGTGGAACACCTGAATGCCGCCGGTTTTGACACTGCTCCAGATACCTGGCAGGATGTTTGGGACATGTCTGTTGCTCTCAAGGAACAGGGCATTGTTGAATATCCTGTTGTCATGGCATTCTCCCAGCAAGAGGGCGCGTCGATTGAAGCCTTTATTTCAATGGTTTACGGACGCCACGAAGGATCCGGGGCTCTCTTCGATGAGAATAATACCCCCACCTTTGATACGGAGGGCAGCGCTGCCTATGAAGCGATTGAATGGCTGCGCCTAGCTTATGAAGAGGGTCTGCTGGACCCTGGAAGCTTGCAGACTGCCGAGATCGATCAGGTTAAAAGCATGCAGTCCGGCGCGCACACCTTCACTATTGTGCCGCAGTATAATATGGCTGAATTAAATCGGGCTGAGAGCGGGGAATTTGCTGGCTCGTTCAATATTGGCCTGATGCCCGGAGCAAGCCACTCCACCGTTGGTTACGTCCGGTTCTATGCTATGAGCGCTGGCGCAGCTGACCTGGGCGAAGCAGCCCTGGATGGCGCCTGGAGATTCCTGGAATACTTTGGCGGGAAGACAGATGGCGAGTATACTGTAGTTAAACGCTGGGCTGTTGAGAACGGTCTCGGTTTTGCGCAGCTGCCGCTGTTTGAAGACCCTGATGTGAAAGCTGCTTTCGGCCAATGGGGTGATGTGGAAGTGATCGCCGCCCAGGCTGAACTGGCCCGCGCCAAGGAAGGCCTGACACCCTGGTTTGGTGCCTGGGATATTTTCACCCGGGCAGAGATTCACAAGGCAATCCTCGGTCAGCAGTCTACTATGGATACACTGAACAACATGGCTGCGAAATGGAATCAATTAGCCGAACAATAAAAATTGGCTGATAAAGTGGAGGGCGGCATTCACACCTATGCAGAGCCCTCCACTTTGCGTTTTGGAAGTAATTTTCTGGAGGAACGATAGTATGGCTGGAAGCACAGCGGCATCAAAATACAGGGGAAGCGGAACGAAATTCTCTGAAAGGTTTTATCCATACCTGTCCATAATGCCTGTCATTATTATTATTGGTTTATTTGCGATTTATCCACTGATATTCGCTGTTAGAATGAGCCTGTATAAATACCTTCTTACCCAACCGAACAACCATCCATTTGTTGGATTGGGTAATTATGTAAATGTCACTACCAGTTATTATTTCAAGAACGCAATGAAAATAACAGGTATCTATACTTTACAGGCTGTAATCGGTGTTATTGTGTTTGGCATTTGCGTTGCCTTGCTGCTGAATTCCAAAATCAGGATGGCAAGCGCCCTTAAAATCGTGATTTTGCTTCCCTGGGCAATCCCTTCGGTTGTCAGCGGTTTGGTCTGGAAGTGGATTCTCAACGCAGATTTTGGCATTCTCAACGGCATACTCTATTCCCTGGGTTTGATAAAAAGTTATATTCCTTTTCTGGCCGATCCTGTCCTGGCTAAATTAAGCCTGGTGATGGCTTTTATCTGGAAAGAAGGACCCCTGGCAGCCATTTTTTTACTGGCAGGATTGCAGCTTATTCCAGATGAGCTTTATGAATCTGCAAAAATCGATGGAGGAGGGGGATGGGTCATATTCCGCTTTATCACATTACCCATGCTTCGCCCCGTGCTGCTGGTCATTGTTGTGTATGAAACCATGACTGCAATTCTGACCTTTGACACGATCTTTGTGATGACTGGAGGGGGCCCGGCTAACTCTACCGCATTAATCAGCTGGTTCGCCTATGCCGAGATATTTAAATCACTTAATCTCGGAACCGGGGCAGCCTTATCTATCCTGATAGCCTTGATGACCATGGTGCTGATCGTAATATATTTGCGGGTCCTTCGTTCTGAGTAAACTGCTAACTAGATATCCCTGGGGCTATCCAACATGAACAGAAAACTAAAGGAATCCTTTAAAAATATACTGCTGAATTTCATCGCCCTGCTTCTGATTATTTATGTTGTCGGCCCGCTCTTGTGGGTAGTTGTTGCAAGTTTCCAGGGCGAGAACGAGCTTCTCAGCAAGCCTCCCAACATAATCCCCCAAAATCCCACCCTGGCCAACTACGATTATGTCTTTACGGGAAAGATCCCAACTGATTATGAAATAAAAGGACAGATCCGCAGTCGGATATCCCAGGAAGCCCGCTTGATCCCCCAGGCCTTAAAGAACAGTTTCATCATTTCATCCGTGGTGATGAGCGTTAATGTTGTCTTTGGCTCACTGGCTGCCTATACCTTTTCAAGATTCAGCTTTAAATTCAAAACTTTTTTCTTGAACTTTGTGCTGGGCAGCAGACTGATCCCTGCCATTGCAGTCGCGATACCTTATTACATCATTGTTCAAAAAATGGGCCTGCTGGACACGTATCTGGCGCTGATCCTGATTTACCTTGCGCTGACCCTGCCTTTTACTATCTGGTTCTTAACCCTCTTTTTTAATGGCATTCCCCGGGATTTCGAGGATGCCGCCCTGATCGACGGCTGCAACTATTTTCAATCTCTTGTCCGGGTTGTGCTGCCTATGTCTGTTCCGGGACTGGTGGCAGCTGCAGCATTTGCCTTTATGTCTTCCTATAATGAGTTTCTCTTCGCCAGGTTCATCACCCATTCCATCGCCAGCCAAACTGGACCGACGGTGATCGCGTCGATTGCAGGAAATCCTGACGCCAGCTATTCTTTGATATCAGTTGCTATGACGCTGGGATTAATTCCCCCGCTGCTGCTGGCGATCACACTGAGAAAGCGGCTCACGGAAGGATTGTCCTCGACGATCACCTTCCGTTGATACAAGTTTAGTTTTCATAAAGGAGAGGGAGAAAAGTGAAAAAGAATTTAGGAAATGGGGACAGAGTCACGATTACTATTGGGGAAATAATACTGCCCACGTACGCCCTGACAGGCGAAAACAGGAATCCGGTATTTCATTCGCAGTATGGGGTTGCCCATATCTACCCGTATACGCTGCAGGATGAAATCGCCCCTGAGCCGGCGAAAAAAACCTACCGCACACTGGTCCTGGAAAATAAATATTTACTGGTGACTGTACTGCCTGATCTGGGGGGTAGGGTGTATTCCCTGCTGGATAAAATATCCGGTCAGGAGGTATTTTATAAAAACCCAACGATTAAATTTTCCCCTCTTGCCATTCGGGGGGCTTTCTTTTCGGGGGGGTTGGAATTCAGTTTTCCGGTCGCCCATGCTCCCACGACTGCTGATCCTGTGAACTGGGATATCAGGCAGGAAGATGATGGAAGCGCTTCGATCATGATTGGCGGAACGGAACATATGTCCGGTATGCGCTGGACAATCAAGCTGACCCTTTTTCCCAACCGCTGCGCGCTTGCCCAGGATGTATTCCTGTACAATCCCACGCCCATTCCAGGACGCTATCATTACTGGACCAATGCCTCCCTGGTATCGGATGAGAAAACCGAATTCATCTACCCGCTGCGCAGAGCCCGTTCTTATGAGTTTGCGGGCACGGCCTCCTGGCCTGTAGCCAGATTGGATCTGATCACCGGTGAACCGGGTTTACCTGGCATGGAAGGCGTGCCTATGTGGCCAGCCGACAGGCTCCATAAGCCGCTCAACCTCCGCTGGGAGAAGGATATGCTTGCCCAGGTTTCTGTGTTTGGGCGCGATGTGCGATGGAATTATTTTGGAGCCTGGCAGCACTCAACCAATACTGGGTACGCCCATTATGCCAGGCACCAGGATGTCTCGGGGATGAAATTGTGGTCCTGGGGCAAAACAGAGGTTGGCGTGGTAAATCAAAGCGCGCTGATGGATGATGGCTCGACCTATGCTGAAACCCAATGCGGGGCGATGGAGACACAACTCGATTTTGATTTCCTGGCTCCGGGCAGGACCAAGACCTGGCGAGAATGGTGGCTTCCGCTGCGCAAGCTGGGAGGCCTGACGTGCGCCAGCGAAACAGTCGGTGCCCGACTTCGGATGGCGCCGGGGAAATCCAAGTCCAGCATTGAATTGGACCTGGGAATCTGCCCGGCATATCCGCTTGAAAATGCCGCTCTTGAACTGAGTATCCCGGGGAAGGTGCTGCACTCAGAAGGCAAGCTGAATGCCTCTCCGGAGGCTCCCTGGCTGAAAACGGTCTCTGTTGAAGCTCGGGTTTTGGGCGCACATCCGATTACCCTTAGGGTAACTGATCCAGAGGGCCAGGAGATATTAAATTACACCCATTCAAGAGAAACCGACCCCGTTCCCTGCCCGGAGAAAATTGAGGAAAAAATCCCTTTGACTGCTGAGGATTATTATCAGCAGGGCCTGGATCATGAAAATTTTGATAACCGCCAGCTGGCAATTGAAAGCTACCAACAGGCTCTGGATCACGATCGAAATCACTGCCTGACACATTATCAGTTGGGTTTGACCCTGCTGAGAAACGCTGACTATGCAGGCGCCCAGGATCACCTTAAGCAAGTCACCGGCAAAAAGAGTGGAGGTGCCGGGTATTTCCTGGGGATGATCTCATGGTATCTCGGTGAACCGGAAAAAGCCCAGGGAAAGTTCCAATCCGTTCCCAGCGACAACGCTTTCGCGTTTCCTGCCCTGCGGGGGCAGGTAAGCGCGGCTTTATTGGCTAAAAACTGGCAGGAAGCCATTCAGCTTTTGAATGAAATCGAACCTGCAAATGAATATCAAAATCTGCACTCCTTGCTGCTGGCCATCGCCAACCGGAATTCGGGGAATTTAAAAAGCGCTGCTCAGACCTTAATGGATTTAATAACTTTGGATCCGCTGAATTTGACCGCGCTGCGAGAGTTCTCTTTAATTCAGAATGATTCTCAAAATGAAAATGCCTTAACTCTGGAGCGGCTCCTGGCTGATGACCCCCAGTATATTCTGGATCTGGCAGGATTTTATCTAGATTGCGGACTGTTCCTTGATGCGCTGGTGGTACTTGAAGATCTAGGCAGTGAATGGGACTATCCGATCAAGGCCTATTTGGCTGGATATATTTGCCAGCTGGTGGGGCAGGAAGAAAACGCCAAAAGCTGGAGGAAAAAGGCTCAAGTTGGCGAACCCGACAAAGTTTTTCCCAGCCGGCTGTGGGAAATCAATGCCTTAATCAGCGCTCTGGATAAGCAGCCAGATGACTACAAAGCAAAATACTATCTGGGTAATTTTTATTACGCCCACCAGCGTTATGAGGAAGCTGTTGAGCTCTGGGAGCAGGCCCTGGCAGGGCTTGGCAATTACGATATCCTGCACAGGAATCTGGGCCTGGCATACTGGCAGCAGAAGGATGATTTACTTGGCGCTGCAGAAGAGCTTGAGAGAGCCCTGGCGCTTAACCCCAATAATCAGGATTTGTATATCTTGCTTGATGACCTGTACTGTACCCAGAACAGGAATGACAAGCGCGAAAAGTTACTGGAAGTTATTCAAAAGCTTAACCCGCTCCGGGAAGATCTCCGGAAGAGAACAATTACAATCATGTCCGATCTCGGGCGCTTTGAAGAGGTACTGGAGATTCTCGGAAATGAAACGTTCGTCCCGCTGGAAATGGACCAGAGTTTTCACGCCCTGTATGTCCGGACGCTGATCCAGCAGGCCGAAGCCCTGGGGCAGGAAGGAAATCTCGACCAGGCGATAGCTGGCCTGCAGCTGGCTCTGGAGTACCCGGAGAACCACGGAGTAGGGCGCCCGACAACGCTGGAGTGCGCAGGAATCCATTACCGCCTGGGGTGTTTATACGAGCAGATTGGCAGATACGAGGAGGCCCTTAAATCCTGGAAACTGGCCAGCTGTGAGCATCACCCAGTTGGGGATCCGCTGTTTGAATTTGTCCAAAAATCACTTGATAAAATTGGGCGCTACAGCGAAATTGGCTTTGAGGTATCAAGTTAAAGGGAAGAACGAATTCCCGCGATCAGGAAAATAAAGGAACTTACCAGAAGATTATTAAAAGGAGATTTTAAAATGAAGGTTCTTTATGCAGGGGATGCG
>CAYUXO010000037.1:0-21760 GCA_964448865.1 uncultured Anaerolineales bacterium | reverse complement strand
AAGAATATATTAACCAGCGGCCAATCATTTTATAGCTGCTGGTTTTTTTCCTCATCCCTCTTGAATTTAAAGTGAGAGGATTGTATAGTGAAATAAAGTTGTCATCGTTGGCAAGACAGCGGTTTATTGGAAATCATAGGGGAAATTTTGGGGGATTGATGTTTATAAGAGGGGGAAAATATAGAGGGTTTTACCTGGTCCTGCTGTTAACCATTGTTATGATTTTGTTCCAAATCGCGTGCAATCGAAAACCGCGGCATCTTTCCATTTGTGAAATCCAGGGCGCAGGATCTTTATCTCCATTCCTGGGTTCTACAGTCCTTGTTGAAGGTATTATCAGTGCTGATTTTGGTGATCAAAGTCCTCCCGGTTTTTATCTTGATGGTAAGTGCCCGGAAAACGAAAATTCCAGGGGTATCTGGATCGTGTTGGATGATGAAGTTGATTGGATCGACCTGGGAGATGAGATTCGCCTGGAAGGTGTGGTTGAAGAGCGCAACCTGGAAACCATGATTAACGCCAGAGTTGATTCTATCGAAATTCTTTCTTTTTCCAATCCGATTTCTGATCCGATAAATCTGGCAGATATTTATAATCTTGACCCCCTGTCTTTCAGTTATGAAGACTGGGAAGGGGAATTGGTTTACCTGCCCGGCAGCACTGTGCTCATTCATAGGGATGAAAAAGATGATTTGCTGGTTTGCCCGATTTTTGTTGAGCGTTTTTTCCCGGAATACATATGCAATTTGGGGCAAAGTTATTATCTAAGCCTAAGGGTCTCGCTAAAGCATCCAGGTCTTAGATCGGCAGCTGTGGGTGACCAGGTCCTTTTCATAATGGGTGTTTTAAAACAGGAACAAAAGGGATATTTTATTCAGATATTGGATCCTTCCGCAATTCGTCTCAAGTTACAAAAAGTATCACCCTCCAACCTGATGGCGGTTAACTTTGATCAGGAATCGGAAGGAACTCCCTTTGATATTAGCTCAAACACCCCGCAATTATCAACCCAGAGCCCAGCAAAGACGGTGATGCCAATTTCAACCGCAACCCGGGTCCCCAGCCCGACGTACTATCCGGTCCATTTGCTGTTGACGGAAATCCACCCCAATCCGGAGGGAGAAGAACCGGAGTTGGAGTGGGTTGAGATATACAATCCGGAAAGTTATGGGATCCTTTTAACAGGAGTAAAGCTTGGAGATGAGGAATCACCGGAAGGGAGAGAGGGCATCCTGCAATTTCCGGATGGATATTATATTGAAGCTGGAGAAGTGCTGGTGATTGCGAACGACGGGTTAGCTTTTTTAGCACAGTATGGTTTTTCTCCGGACTTTGAAATGTATGCCAGCGACAATCGGGTACCGGAGATGCTTCCTTATTCAGGATGGGGAGGAAACAAGATCCAATTCAACAACAGCGGCGATGAGCTGCTGTTGATTGATCCCTGGGACCAGGTAATTGACCAGTTGGCTTATGGCAAATCAACCTGGGGAGGGTTTACGCCTTCGATAGATGCTCCCCGCGAGGGGCACAGCCTGGAAAGATATCCTCCTGAGCGGGATAGGGATATTGCCGGAGATTGGAGGGAAAGTAAGGGAGGGTCACCGGGCTGGCTGGATCGCAGTCCACCGACATCTGCTGCCAGCTTGACATTTTCCCCATCACCCAGTCTAACGCCCACCCCGTCACCGAGTCTGACGACGACTCCATCTCCCAGCTTGGATCCCAGCAATACGCCTTCAGTTACTATACAATCCACTCAGTCGCCAACAGGGGAAGTGGCTCCCAGCTGGACTCTCGCAGGCACACTACCTTTCACTAATCCACCCTCGGAAACCAGTTCTCACTTTATCACTCCTAGCCTGACTGCTTCCTTGGCAGCCTCTGCGATTCCATCACTAATGCCGACACCGCTGGCATCACCATCGCCTACCTTGCCCTCTGTTTTTCCCAGCGCTACAGTTAATTTGACAGCATCTATTACTATAACGGTCTCAGCCATGCCAAGCCAGGTTTTGAGCGAAACTCCAACAATTAAACCAGAAAGAACCGTTACTATCAGCCCTTCCAGAACAATAACATCAGCTCCAACCCTCATTCCCACATTAGATAACAACTTGGCTCAGATAGTGATCAACGAAATTCACGCTGATCCACATCCCCTGCTGGGAGATGCCAATAATGATGGAGAAGTGCACAGTGATAATGACGAGTTTCTGGAGTTAGTGAATGTAGGGGAGGAGAGTCTGGATCTGGGAGGATGGCAGATCAAGGATCTGATCAAGACTCGCTTCGTTTTTCCCGAAGGAACCATATTGAATGGGGGATGTGGACTTGTAATATTCGGAGGAGAGGTCTCTGTTTCCCTGATTGAAGGCAGCCAGGTATTCAGCACCGGATCCCTGGCTTTAAATAACAATGGAGACACAATCTTTTTGCTTGATCAAGAGCAATTGATTCAGATTACCCTCAGTTATGGACCAGAAGGTGGTGAGGATCAATCCCTGACCCTTTTCCCTGACCTTGTTGGACAGCTTCCACATAACCTTCACAGTGAAATTATCGAAGCTGAAGGCCGATTGTTTTCTCCGGGAACCCGTGTTGATGGAAATGCTTTCGGGAATTGCCCCTGATTAGCGAATTAAAATGAAAGAGCCGCTACCAATCTGGAGCGGCTCTAGATGAGGAGGGTGAAGCGTTCCCTCGAAATCCCAAATCACATCTGCCGGATCACCAGGACAACACTGCCCTGAATCTCAATGTCTGTGGATGAATCCACGTATATGGGATCCATGGTGGGGTTGGCAGGCTGAAGGCGAACACGATCGCCTTCATGATAAAAGTGCTTCAGGGTGGTTTCGTTCCGATCTTTGAGGCGGACAGCAACCATTTCCCCGTTTTTGGCTTCCCGGGTGGGCCTCATGATGATTACGTCACCGTCATTGACCATGGCATCGATCATGGAATCACCATCTACTTCAAGTGCAAATAAATTTTCCTTTTGCATGTTAAAGGGTATGAGGGATTCCGGAATTTCGATGTTGCTTTCGGAATCAAATAATCCAAAATCTGTTTCAGGTATGGGTACAGGTTCACTGGCAACAATCCTGCCAACGATCGGGATGGTCAGCGAATTGGATATTTCCTGAACAGCCTGTTTTACGTTGCCAAGAACTTGATCAACTTTTTCCTTGGCTGAGCTTTTAATGTGCAGGCTGCGGGAGATATTCTCACTGCGTTCAATATATCCCATATCTTCCAACTGCTCAAGATAATAGTTCACCATCGAAGTTGAGGTGATATCCGTTCGGGCGCAGATCTCCCGGTAAGAGGGGGCGAAACCGTGTTTGGCGGTGTACTCCTGGATGACATCCAGGACCTGTTTGTGTCGATCTTTTAGTTGTTTCCGGGCTTTCGGAGCCATAGGCTGACCTCCCAGGTGCCAAGATAAAAAGTAGAATATTTGTGCTAATCCGGATTATACACGAACACTTGTTCTGTGTCAAGCAATAATAAACCACTAAATGAATAGAAGTTATTATTAATAATGAATAATCTGTTTTCCTAAAAATGGTCTTAATTGCTGGAATAAGATATAATTTTTTTCTATAGAGATAATGATTGACTGCAGGAAAATTTGTTTCAATATCCGGCTAAAATATCCATTTCCAGCCGGGATAACGGGAGGGCAAATTGGCGATAAAAGCATCCGCAGGAAATCACGGACCTGGAATTCGTTCCGATTGTTTTGCTGCCCTGGAGATCAAGTCCAGCGGGGGAATTAAGATCGACCTGACCAGTAAAGTAAAAGCGCTGTTTAATAAATCCATTCATAAACTAGCTGAAGATATCCTGGATCATTACCAAGTGAAAGACGCTGTTCTGGAGATTACTGATCGGGGAGCTCTACCCTTTGTTCTAGCGGCCAGGATCGAGGCCGCTGTTAAAGGCTGCCTGGAGACTGAGAAAGAGTATTTGCTGGATATCATCCCTGAAAACCAATCTCAAACTAACCGTGATGAAACCCGCCGATCCAGGTTATACCTTCCAGGCAATACTCCCAAATTGATGCTTAACGCCGGCATCCATCAGCCGGATGGGATCATTTTGGATCTGGAAGACTCGGTTGCGGTTGATAAAAAATCCGAAGCCCGCCTGGTGGTGCGAAATGCTTTAAGGGGAGTGAATTTTTACGGTGCTGAGCGTATGGTGCGGGTTAACCAGCTGCCTCAAGGTTTGGAAGACTTGAAATACATAGTTCCCCATCATGTAAATTTGATCCTGCTGCCAAAATGTGAATCTGCTGATCAGGTGATGCAGGTTGATCAACGGATAAGCCAGATTTTAGCTGACCGGGGTTTAGACTACCCGGTTTTTATTATGCCCATTATCGAAAGCGCCCTGGGTGTGGTGAAAGCTTTTGAGATTGCTTCTGCCTCCGATCGAGTAGCTGCCCTTGCAATAGGATTAGAAGATTATACGGCGAATCTGGGCGTTGCCCGTACCCAGGATGGTGCGGAAAGTTATTATGCCCGGGTTCAGCTGGTCAATGCGGCCAAAGCTGCCAGCATCCAAGCAATTGATTCGGTATTTTCTGATGTGGCTGATATGGATGGGTTAAAGGATGTTGTGCTGGAATCCAAATCTCTGGGATTTAACGGTATGGGCTGTATCCATCCTCGCCAGATTCGAGTTATTCATAAAGCTTATGATCCCACAGAATTAGAGATCAATAAAGCTAAAAAGATCGTTTTAGCTTTTGATGATGCCACCTCCAAAGGTTTGGGTGTGGTTTCATTGGGATCCAAGATGATTGACCCACCGGTGGTCATACGAGCTCAAAAAACCATCGATCTGGCCTTAAAATCAGGTTTTCTTCCTGAAAATTGGAAGGAGCTAACTGAGGAATAAGAACCTTTAACAGGAGTGTTGACTGGAGATGATATGGCAACAAAATTTGTAAAGAACGCTGTGGGTCGCTTGATACCAGAAAAAATCAACGGCAAACCGGTGATCCCATTCCAAGGTGTGCACGCCTATAGAATAGAAGGCAAACGTTATGCGCCCCCCATTCCCAGCTGCGCTGATTATCCCAAGGACGGGAACAAACTTGTAAAAGATCTAAGGACAGCCCTAAAAAATGCCGGGTTAAAAGATGGCATGACCATATCCACTCACCATCACTTTCGCAATGGCGACCTGATTGCAAATCAGATATTTAAAATTGCCGCGAATATGGGTGTGAAGGATTTGATCTGGTTCCCATCTGCTAGCTTTCCCTGCCACGAACCCATCATCAAATACCTGGAAGACGGGACAATACATCACATAGAAGGTAGTATGAACGGACCCTTGGGCAGGTTTGCTTCCCTGGGAAAGATGAAAGGAGCGGGAGTGTTGAGGTCACACGGCGGCCGCTACCAAGCTGTGCAAGATGGCGAAGTAGTGATCGATATAGCTGTGATCGCTGCTCCAACTGCTGACCAGTTTGGAAATGCCAATGGCGTTACCGGGGATTCTGCCTGCGGTTTACTTGGTTTTGCCCTGGCGGATTCACAATATGCCCATAAAGTCATAGTGGCAACTGATAATCTGGTTCCCTTTCCCTGCATTCCCTGGCAGATCCAGGGTAATTACGTTGATTATGTGGTGGAAACAGACCAGATCGGAATCCCGGAAAAGATTGTATCAGGCACTACCCAAATCACACGCAGCCCTGACAGGCTTTTTATAGCTGAATTAACTGCCAAGTTCTGTGATGAGGCAAGAATTATTCAGGACGGATTTTCTTTCCAGGCCGGCGCTGGGGGGACCTCACTGGCGATCGGCAATTATTTTGGAGAGATCATGCGCGAAAAGGGCATTAAAGCCCGATTCGCCCGGGGCGGCAGCAATCAATACCTGGTGGACATGCTCGAAGAAGGTCTGGTGGAGTACATTCTGGACGGCCAGACCTTTGATCTGGCTGGAGTGCGCTCAATGAGGGAGAATCCCAACCATGTCAACACCAGCCCTTTCACCAGCTATAACTATCACGGCAAAGGCAATTTCGCCGGCCTGGTGGACGTGGTTATCCTCGGAGCAACTGAAGTTGACGTGGATTTTAACGCCAATGTGGTTACCCACTCCGATGGATTGCTGCTGCATGGCATTGGCGGTTGGCAGAACTGCCTGTTCAGTAAGACAGTCATCCTGCCCATACCCTTGTTTAGGGATCGGATTCCCATCATCAGGGATGAGGTCACCACAATCTGCGGCCCCGGGGAACTGATAGATGTGATTGTCACCGAAAGAGGCATCGCCATAAATCCTCTGCGGGTAGATTTGATTGACAAGACCAAGAATTCCAATTTGCCGATTAAATCCATCCATGAGCTCAAAGCTGAGGCTGAAGCTATTTGTGGAGTTCCAGAACCAATTGAACTTGGTGATCGGGTGATTGCCGCTATCAATTGGGTGGACGGCACGGTTATAGATGTTGTCAGGCAGGTTATTGAATAAAGGAAAAATATGGATATTCGTGAACTCTGGCCGGAATTGGCCTGGATCGATGATCAAAAGTTGCGGAAGGCTACAACTAAAACTTGGGAACTGGCTCTTGAGCGGGGTGTTTTAACCCCGGAAGACTTGAACCGCATCCCGTTCACCTTGCTGGCAGGACCGGACTTGCAGGTCAGTTTTATGGCTCATAAACGCTGCGTGGTCCATGTCGCCAAGGAAAGCGCTCTGAAAATGATCGACTTTTTTGGGGACGAACTGCCTATCAATCTTGATGTGGTCATCGCCGGAGCTATTCTGGCTGATGTCGGCAAACTGCTCGAGTATGAACTTGACCAGGATGGTAAATCATATCAAGGAACCTATGGAAAATACCTGCGTCATCCCTTCTCCGGGGTATCCCTGGCGGAACTCTGTGGTGTGCCTCCGGAAGTTTGCCATATCATTGCCGCTCATGCTGGTGAAGGTAATCTGGTGAAAAGATCTACAGAAGCTTATATTGTCCATCATGCTGATTTTATGACTTTCCTGCCTTTCAAGAGCAGGCTGGAAGTTTAATAATATAGCTATCTCATAATAGAACTCCAGGATATATATGGTTCAAACATTTGCAGAAAAAATATTGGCAATAAAAGCTGGATTGAAGACCACAGTACCAGGTCAAATCGTTGAGATCACTCCCGATGTGGCTCTGTCTCATGATAATACTGCCCCGATTTTTGGTATTTTCCAGAGGATGGGGGGAGACCGGGTTTTTAACCCGGATATGCAGGCGGTTTTTCTGGATCATGCAGCCCCTGCACCAACAACCAAACATGCTGAAAATCACCGCATCACCCGCGAATTCGTGAGCGACCAGGGGATTAAGAACTTTTTTGACATTGGCAAAGGCATTTGCCACCAGGTCTTAGTGGAACAAGGACTGGCGCTACCCGGTGAGATCGTGCTGGGTTCGGATTCACACACACCCCATGCCGGGGTGATGGGAGCCTTCGGGGCCGGGATCGGCAGAACAGAAATGGCATCCATCTGGGCTCTGGGCAGTATCTGGCTCCGCGTCCCAGAGAGCATGAAAATAACTGTGACCGGAAAGCTGCCAGCCGGAGTAACTTCCAAAGATCTGGCTTTATATGTGATTGGCGAACTTAAATCCGATGGGGGCTTATACATGTCAGTGGAATGGCACGGTGATACAATCCAATCCCTATCCTTAAGCCAGCGGGCAACCCTGCCCAACATGATGGCTGAAATGGGCGCAAAAAACAGTTATATCCCTCCTGATCAGAAGGTTTTTGATTATTTGAAGGACCGGGCCCAGCGGGATTATGAAGCGGTTTTTCCTGATGAGAAAGCCGGCTATACGGTTGAATTGGTCTATGAAGCGGAAAAGCTTGAGCCGATGATTGCTCTTCCTCATACCGTGGACAATGTTCTTCCACTTTCTGAGGTGAGGGGTACGGTGATTGACCAGGCCTTCCTGGGTACCTGCACCAACGGACGTTTGGAAGATCTGGCTGCCGCCGCGGAAGTTTTGGAAGGTAAAAAAATCGCTTCCGGAAAACGAATGATTGTCATCCCGGCCTCACAAGAAGTCTATCTGGCAGCCCTCCAGGCTGGTTACCTGGAGACATTTATCAAAGCTGGTGCAATAATTGAAAGCCCTGGCTGCGGTCCCTGCATGGGCAACCATATGGGCGTGCCGGCAGTGGGTGAAGTATCCATCAGTTCAGCAAACCGGAATTTCAGGGGCCGGATGGGAACCAAAGAAAGTGATGTTTACCTGGCTAATCCGGCAGTGGTGGCAGCTTCGGCAGTTGCTGGTGTGATTGAGAGCCCGGCAAATTTATAATCGGATATTCGGAGATATTATGGCAGAAATCCAGGGTCGAGTTTGGAAATATGGAGATAATGTCAACACGGATGTGATCTTCCCCGGAAAATACACCTATACGGTCAGTGAGCCTTCTGAGATGCCCCAACATGCCCTTGAAGATCTGGATCCCGTTTTCGCCGGCGAAGTTAAGTCCGGAGATATTATTGTAGGTGGGACCAACTGGGGCTGCGGATCTTCCAGGGAGCAGGCAGTGGTCTGTCTGAGCGAGGCCAATCTGGGAGCGATTATTGCCAAATCCTTTGCCAGGATCTATTACCGCAATTGCTTAAATAACGCCTTACCAGCCATTGTTTGTCCGGAAGCAGTGGACGTGATCCAGAATGGAGAGGGTATCACCATCAACCTTGAAAAAGGGATCATCAGTTGTGCTGCCGGGGAATTCAGCTTTCCGCCTTTGCCGGAAGCTGTGATGGAAATATTTAATGCCGGAGGTTTGATCGAATATACCAGGGAACGCCTGGCTGAGTTGAAATAATCTAATGTCCTTAATCTATACAGGAGAGAATTAATCAAATGGCTAAGTACAAAATTGCCTGGATGCCCGGAGACGGAATTGGTCAGGAAGTCATGGAAGCTGCCCGGATTGTGCTGGATAAAATCCAGCTCGATGCCGAATACATACCAGCCGATATCGGCTGGGAATTTTGGAAAACGGAAGGAGAGGCTCTTCCGGAGCGCACCATGGATCTGCTCAAAACCGTGGACTGTGGTCTATTTGGAGCCATCACCTCTAAACCTAAAGAGGAAGCAGAACAGGAATTAATTCCAGAGCTGCAAGGCAAGGGTTTGTCCTATCGCAGCCCGATAGTTCGCCTGCGCCAGCGTTTACAGCTTTACTACAACCTGAGGCCCTGCAAAGCCTATCCTGGCAACCCGCTCAACTACCGCGACGGAATTGACCTGGTGGTTTTTCGGGAAAATGCCGAAGGGCTTTACAGTGGTGTGGAATTCCATCCCGTGGAGGATGAATTGCGGGAAATGATGAAAAAATATGCCCCTGCACTGGGTAATTTTGATGATGTAGTTGGCACTGACATGGCCATGACCGTCCGGGTAGTGACCATGCGCGGCGCAGACCGGATCATCCGCAGGGCTTTTGAATATGCCCAGGAACACGGTTATCCCACGGTAACCCTGGTGGAAAAACCCAATGTGCTGCGTGAAACCAGCGGGATGATGGTCAGAGTCGCCAGGGAAATCACCAAAGAGTTCCCTGATATTGAACTCTGGGAAACCAATATTGATGCCCAGATGATGTGGATGTTAAAGAATCCAGAGAACTATGGCGTGATGGTCACCGGAAACCTGTTTGGTGATATCCTTTCCGATTTATCTGCTCAGCTGGTTGGCGGCCTGGGATTTGCATCCAGCGGTAACATTGGCGACGAACTGGCAGTCTTTGAACCCACCCACGGCTCGGCTCCCAAGTATGCTGGAAAATATATTGTAAACCCACATGCCATGCTGCTGACATCAAAGATGATGCTGGACTGGCTGGGTGAAACCGAAAAAGCCCAGGCCCTCGAAGAAGCCATCGCAGGAGTGATCCTGGATGGCAAGGTGCGGACTTATGATATGGGCGGCGACAACTCAACCATTGATGTAGCCAATGCAGTTGCCGAACGTCTGTAGAAATAAAGATGATCATGAGAAGGAGTAGTCAATGAGCTCGTTAAGCGGGAAAATGTCCCAATTTGCCCTCGATTTGAAGTACCAGGATATCCCAGAGGACGCTATCTGGGAAGCCAAACGATTTTTATTGGACAGCGTTGGCTGTGCTCTGGCTGCAGTGCATAATGAAGATATGGAAGCCATGTACCGGTTCACTGAAAAACTTGGCGGTATTCCGGAGGCAAGCGTGATCGGCCGGGAGTTTAAAACCAATGCGTCAAATGCAGCCCTGATGAACTGTTTATTGACCCGGGCTCTGGATTATAACGACATCTACTGGGAGGAAGACCCTTCGCATCCTTCGGATATCATCGGCGCTGCTTTGGCCGCAGCCGAGGTAAATGGCAAGAACGGGGCGGATGCCCTGGTAGCCATCCTCATCGCCTATGAGCTGACTTTGCGCTGGTGCCATGCGGCTCATCCAGGAGTGCGGGAGATCGGCTGGCACCATGCCTCCCTGATCCAATTCGTCAGTCCATACGTGGCTGGAAAAATGTATGACCTGAATCTGGATCAAATGATCGCCGCGGTGGGAATCAGCGGCAGCAGTCACTTCACATTGGGTGGCGTGGTTGCTGGACATCTAACCAATATGAAAAACACCGCTGCACCGCTTGCCTCCCAAGCCGGGGTAATTGCTGCAATGATGGCGAAGGAAGGATATGAGGGACCTGTGCAGTTATTCGAAGGTAAAGAAGGGGTATTTGAGGTCATCGACAGTGTGCAATGGCGGCCGGAATGGTTGCTTAAGGATCTCGGGAAAGATTTCATGATCACCCAATGCAGCTATAAAGCCTTCCCGACTGAAGCTCTGACCCATCAGCCCATCAGCGCTGCCATGCAGGTTTGCCGGGAAGCAGATCTGACTGCAGAAGATATCACCGAGATTTTGGTAGAGACCACTGTGCGAGGAGCGGACATCCTATCCGATCCCAGCAAGTATAAGCCCACCACCAAGGAAACCGCTGACCACAGCCTGCCTTATGTGATAGCTGCTGCTGTGGCGGACGGCAACGTGCTGCCTGATTCTTTCAGCGATGAGAAACTGAAAGATCCCCGCATCTGGGATCTACTGGGCAAGATCAAGGTTGTGGCAGATCCGGAGATTGACGCCTTGTTCCCCGGTGTGAAGCGGGCGAGGGTAACAATTACCGATAAAAATGGGAAGAGCCACACTGCCCAGGTGGATCATGCCAAAGGATCACCCCAGAATCCGATGAGTGACGAAGAAATCATCTCTAAATTCCGGGCTAACTCAACGGGTGTGCTTAATCAAGCGGGGCAGGATAAGGTGATCGACCTTACCTGGCGCTTCGATGAGTTAAAGGGGCTATCTGAATATATGGAGCTGTTGCGGTGAGTTTAATTACCTCCGAGGTCTCTTAAGGCATCGGAGGTATTGTGATTGGGAGTTTTTATTAAAACAGGGATCCGGTCCCTTAAATGGACCGGATCCCTTTTAAGAACTATCGGATCGATTGACTTGCCAGCAGTTCAGGAATTATCAGATCAAAACTTCTGCAGCCGTTGCTGGTGACCACCAGGGCATATTGATCGTCATCGGGGTCGTAGGCTACAACCAGGGCATTGTTCAGGTCGATAAAGCTGAATTGCCCATCCCAGTTGACTGACGATTTCACTAGATTCCAGTTATTACCTCCATCTGAAGTCCGGTAAATCTCCCGTCCGGTGGCATAATAGGTCTGCCCGCTGATAAAGTGCAGATCTCCCCCGGGCATGGACTGGATATCCCAGGTAGCTGCACCATCTATTGTGCGATAGAGATAATTTTTTTCAAGTTTGACATCTTCCAGGTAACAGGTACAGGAAAGTCTTACTGAACCTACAGCGGTGTTTACCAGCGCAGGATCATATAAACCGCAAGCACAGGTGGAAAAGGCGTCTGAATCCGAGGGAGGGGCGGGCATTTCCAGGTTCTGCCATGTGCTTCCCCCGTCGTTGGTGATATCCAGGTAGAGGTAAACCGCCACACCGCGGAAATCGCGCGTTACCCAGCCGTACTCGGAGTTAACAAAGGCAGCTCCGGTTTTGTCAAACGCCTGGATGCTGGCATCCGTGTAGGGATCCAGCAGTGTGCTCCAGGTCTGTCCACGGTCCTGGGATCTGGCCAACGCGGTATATACATGCTGCATGCCCCCTTCCGTAAATTGGAAGACCCAGACATGATTGGGGTCCAGACTCACCAACATCGATTCCATATAGGATCTAAAATCCAGCTGGTTAACCTGCCAGGTGATCCCACCATTTTCGGTTGACCAGACCAGATCCGAACCATAATAAATAGCCCACCCGGTATCGGGATCAATAAAACTGACATCTGCACCAAAGTGAGTAAGGGAAGGATCGATCGGCTGGGGTGGCGTGATATCCCGCCAGGAATAACCTCCGTTGGTAGTTCTGAGAATATGATCAATTCCCTCTGCATCCTGAGTCAATGCCCATCCAAACTGGGAATTAATCATGTGGATTTCATGAATAGTGATTTCTGCTGCGGCTGCCAGCAAGGGGATGGGGGTTCCCAATAAGTCAATCTGGATATCCGAGGTTGGCTGCGGAGGTCCCTGGGTTGGATCAACTCCCTCAGTAGCAGGGGGTTGGGTGTAGGTTGGAAGCTGGGTTTGGGTGGATACTGGCAAAGGTTCCGCTGTATCAGTGGCAGCCTGCGGCAGCTCAGTCTCCGATGGTAAACCTTTTGGTAAGGCTTGAGGGCGGTTGCAGCCTGTCAGGAACAGGATAACTAATATCAGGGTGAACCTGGAATATTTAGACATTGAAACCTCCATATGATAGGGACTGGATCCCTAAAAGGGAACTGGTCTATAAAGGATATTGTAATGGGAAAATCGCTCAATTGGATCTCAATTGGTACCAGGGGATGGTTCACCTTCTTGATTATCCCCTGAAAAGAGCAGCTTTCCTGAGATAGCCCACACCACCAATCCGATCAGCACTGCAAACCACAATGTGGCAAAATAGATTAAGATAGTTGCTGCCGCGGTTGTGTTCTTGGTTAATCCCAGCAGCACGGTTAATCTAATGGCGATGGAGGGATCAGGGTGCGGGGGAGTGATATCCTGTTTAATGCGTCAAGTATTGGCATTAAGGAAGAAGGTGTTCTGTATTTGAGAGGAAATTACTCTTAACCACTTAATAAACTCACAGATCATTTGAATAATATGGATTTGGCCTTCCGGCCCTGTGGATAAAGAAGGACAATTGTTTCCTTTATATGCTGCGAGGGCTGCAGGGTTGACTATCCAGGATTAACCATGCGGAAAAGAGGGAAAAGACGTCTCGGTAGGATTACATCATGGAATACAAAACAGGCTGTGATGGTGATGAGAAAGAATAGGATGAGGAGTCCATATTTCATAGATCTGACTTCCTTATCTTGGCTTCAATCCATTTAATAGACCACACCTTCAATGAATGTTGGAAAACCGAGCGGAGAGGACGTATTATTTATGTGGCATATTTATTATTTTGTAATAAATATATTATTTAATTTGATGGAGTACTCTAGGAGATAAAAATGACACGTTTCAATACTCTCAATTTCTGATGGGAGAGAATATAATATCCTTAAATTTTCATTCTCGTCCGGTCATCATTGTTCATATTGAGGAGGAGAGCTATGCGCTACAAAATCAACCAATATTTTTCACTGAAATGGATGCTGTTATTTGCTGTGATTCTTATCCTGGCTTTTGGATTAGCACAAGGGATCACTCCAGTTCTAGCTGATATAGCCCCTCCACAAGCCCCTCCGGGTGCAAATCCTGATATAGGAACTGTGCTAACAAACGTGCGGATGATGGATGAAAAAGTAATCATCGATGTGCAAAAAGAAACTGATATAACGGAGATGGGAACAGCCCGGGTTTGGGCAGAGTTCCATATGGAAAATCTGGGGAACACCACTGAATGGCTAATGGTCAGATTTCCATCTTCCTACAATGATGGTTTTAGTGGATATCCAGAGATCGGAGATATCATGGTTTACGTGAATAACGTTTCAATCTCAACTTCACCGTTAATTTTGGAAGGGGACCCGGAAAATTGGGATGATCCTATCAAATGGGTGGAGTTTGAAGTTAAATTTCCACCAGGCGAAATAGTAGAAATAGAGGTTGATTACACACTTAATGGCACAGGGGAATATCCATTTGTTTCTTACGCTTATCTTCTGGAAACTGGAGCGGGATGGAGCGGGACTATCGGCAGCGCTGAGATCATTGTAAGGCTGCCTTATCCGGCAATACCTGGGACTGTATTCATCGACTCATCGCCAGGCTGGGGTGGAACAACCCCTGGGGCACTTTTGAGTGGAAACGAAGTCAGATGGTATTTTGAGGATTTTGAACCAACCTACGAACACAATATTTCCATCGCCATGGTCTGGCCCAGTGTCTGGCATAGAGTGATGCAGGAACAGAACCAGGTCTGGAATTTTCCAGATGACGGCGAAGCCTGGGGGAGATTGGCAAAACTGTATAAGGAAATGTCACGTTTACGGCGTGGGACACGGGAAGATGCAGGTGGTTTCTGGTTGTTTAACCAAAGCGTTGAAGCATATGAACAAGCATTGACCCTGCTCCCGGATGACGCTCTCTGGCATGCGGGCTACGCAGATTTGTTGTTATGGAATTCGTTCTGGACCTACAATTCCTCAGAAGCGGGTAGAGAGATGATCCTCCAGGCCCTTGACGAAATATATACTGCATATAAGCTGGATTCAGATCAGCCGCTTATCCAGGAGATTGCTCGCCAATTTCCCCGGGAAGCTGTAGCAGAAGAAAATGGTGAATTTGTCTTTTATTGGTTAACCCAGACTCCCACTTTGGAAGAATCCCAATCTAAAACAACAGCAACAGCTGAATCTGTGCTGACAGCAACCCCCTTACCTGAACCCACTCAACCTGCACCAGCTGTTGATAGAGGTGAGGAAACCGGAGATGAGGATAGTGCTGGTAAGAAATTCCTGCCTATCTGCGGATCAGCCATCTTGTTCCCCTTAGCTCTATTTGTCACGATTGCCGCACCAAAATTTCGCTCCAAGAAAGGATCGCTATTTACATATTGATGGGATCTTCAGCTATAAAGGGGCTTATTACGGAATGATGATCAGATATTGACCGTAATGGAGTTTTGCTATTCGAAAACGCCATTCCAAATATCAATTTTAACAATATATCCAAAGGGGTCTGAAAATGGATCGATCTCGATTGATATCTGCGGTATTGTTGATAATCATATTATTCGCTGCTGCTTGTGGGCCTTCAGTGACAGAAGTTCCGAAAGCAACTCAGATACCCCCGAGCTTAATTCCTCAAGCAGAACCTGTTGTGATTTCCACCCAGGTAAATACGCCGGCACCTGTCTTGACAGGGACAGTTTCACCCTACATTCCTGCGAATTTAGGTGTAATTAATTACGAGACGATTATGAATATTGAAGGAATTGTTGCGATTCCTGTCGCCGATGTAATAGAACTGGAGTTTTCGCCCAACGAACAATACTTACGGATGCGGGTTGCTCTCTCCCATGGGAATAATCAGGATACTTATGTTGATTTAAATTCGGGTTTAGAAGTGCTAACCCTGGAAGGGACCCAGAGAGTTTATTTTAATCCCAACAGCACATCCATCACAACTTTGATCGATAATCGCCTAATAGAATATGATCTCAGAACCGGTGAAGAGATATCTGGATATACCAGCGACTACGATATTGCAGCCCTTTCTCCCGATGGTAGATGGTTGGTGGTCATAGAAAAGATTGATGTTAATGGCCCCGGGACAACATTCAATATTGTTGACCTTACCACCAAGGAAGAAGTTCACCGGATATTTGTTAATACAGTGATGGACAAATATGGATTTCAATTTGATCCTGATGGCGATCTCCTGGCAGGTTCCTATCTTGCGCCGCCAGATACATCTATCACTACATTCTGGAGTGTAGACACAGGAAAGGCTGTACATACTTTATATGGATTTTCTGAAATAATTTTTGATCCTATTTTGCCAGAAATTGCTGCTTCCAGTGCAAAGAAACATTATATCTCTTTAATTAATTTACATTCCTGGGAGCAGCGACTATACCTTGGAAATGCTTATGATGGTCCAGGATACTACAATTTGGGGTTTACAAAGTATAGTGGGATGTTGTATGCATTATATGATGGGATAGCTACTTATCCCTGGTTCTGGAAACCCAAATCCGGGGATCGAGTGTGGTGGCCTGTTGATTTTGGGGATCTCTTAGATCTAACGATTAGTCCAGGGAGTAACCTTTTGGCAATCTCTCAAAAATCCGGTAATGTGATAATTTTGGGTATTGTATCCAGCCAAGACTAGGAATATGTGGATCAATCTGTACAAATTATTACGGACATAACGAAAAAAACTGCTGAAATAGGATTATCTTTAATATCTACTAAGTTAAAGAATGATACTTGGGGAATAATTGACACAGGACATCTATCCAGCTTGATCTGTATTCGGTCCTGAAAATAATAACTTTCGAGAAAAACCCCAAACCGTAAGCCCCAGAAAAACCGCAAACCAGAGAGTGGCGAAGCGGATTATCAGAGTGGCCGCGGCAGAGGTATCCCGGGAGAGATTCAGCAGTAAAGTCAACATGCCAGCGATAGAGGCCTCTGCCGCGCCTAATCCTCCCGGCAGGGCGGAAATTGCTCCGATCACTGTAGAAAATGCCAATACGAAAATTGCTATGGATAAGGTCCCCCAACCGGGTGCAACCCCCAAACCCAGCAGCACCAGGTACATGCCAATTCCTTCTCCCAGCCAGGATATCGTGCCCAGACTTACAGCAACCAGGATGGCTTTAGGTCGGAACAGAGCATAACTGCCTTCATAAAATTCCCTCAATCCATCAGAAAACCCCTTTATCAGGGGGATCTTGTCTCCCAGGTCCAGCAACCACAAAGCTGCCGGGCGGATTTGAATGATCAGGATCAGGAATATCAAACCACCCAGGACAATAGCAAAAGCCGGCCAGTAACGGGGGTAGGCAATCACACCCAGGGTGCTTAACAGCAGCACTCCCAGGCCGTCGCTGATGCGCTCTGCCAATACCACAGATATTCCTTTTGACACAGGGAGACCGGTCTCTTTCTGGAGCCAGACACCCTTGAGGGCTTCTCCGACTTTACCCGGTGTGACCGCCAGCGGGAAGCCAGCCAAGAATAAACGGGCGCTTTTCAGCAGGGGGTAATCCTTCACTCCGACAAGCCCCAGGTAAAAATGCCATTTGAAAAAACGCAGAATGTAATTAAATAGAGTTAATAACAGAACCAGTGGAAAATAATCCCACTTGAATCCCATCACCTTTCCGGTGACCTGTTGAATGTCCCCCATCAGGATCAGGATAATGAAAACCAGGAAGCCAAATATCAATCCGGGTATCAGGCGTCGGAAAATGGTCTTGTTTTTTTCGGGCATGGTATTTAAAACAGAACGACCAGCAGTGTGATCAGGGCGGCCGCTGCCAGGATGAATCCCACCAGGGCCTGGATGACAGTTTTACGTTCCATGCCTGGCATCACCACTTCCCCGTCGCCGTATTTCTTAAAGAGCTGGCCCCATTTGGTTTTGAGGGCTTCTTCCACCCGTCTTCTTCCCACGAAAGGATACCAATATACATTGTGGTAGAAATTGCTGGCAAAATATGCCCAGGGAACCAGCGGGCTTTGAAGCAGCAGCTTTTCCAGAGGTTTCAATGGACCGTGGTAAATCATGTGCTGGCCAGTGCTGGCGAAAGTATCCTCGCGTTTGAAGTTCCAGGGTTTTTCCTGGTTGATATCGTAGCCGATGATCTCTATCTGGCTGGGATCACCCACCCCCAGATCATGTTCGTGGGCCAATCTGATAAAACGCAGATCCATGGGGTCAAAGCCTTGAAGTTTGGCTGAGACAGCATCGATTGCTACCTGGTCTGCGGAAGCGAGCAGGATATTCTTTTCGTGCCAGCGCATGGCCCGGGGACCCGGACCGTCGCCTGCAAAGGTGCCGTCCATGACCGCAAACAGGCCGGGGTGGATCTCCTGCTGAATGGCCAGTAAATCAACCAGGGTGTCATGGATCACCCCGTGGGTCCAGTGCCGTTCACGGTGCAACAGACCGCCAAAGGCGTTTTTCATCGCTCCGGTGATGGTGGTGAAAACGTGGGTTTTAACAGTTGGGAGTTGGATGATGTTCATGCCCAGCAGAGCTTTGGGAATAAAGACTCCATCCGGGTAAACTTTGTCCAGCACCAGGTATTTGTGGTTTTTAGGATAGAATTCAATCCATTCAAAATCTTGATTATAAAGATAAAGACAGGGAACATCATACTGGTCTGTGACTGTTTTATGTTTGTTATTGGCTTCTCCGTCGCTGGTGTCCACCACAACAGTATCATTATGGACCCCGACCAGATCCTGGTAACCCAGGGATTGGAGCGATTTGATGACACCTTCCAGCTGCCAGGGAGCCGTGGAGCAGGCCGGATACCAGGTCTGCCAGGAGATATTGATTTTTAATCCCGTCTGGTTGTTTTTGGGCAGGGATTTCTCCATTCCGGCTAGTTCCAGCAGCCGCTGATAATCGTCCAGCACGGTTTCTGGAGAGGTTTTAACGACCGCGACCTGGCCTTTTCCGGGAAAATCACTCATGATTCATCCTTATCATAGATACTAATAAATCCAGTTATTGAACTGCTTTGATTCTAACAGGAAAATCTCTAAATTATTTATCCGGAGCCGATCGGTTTTATCTGTGTCAAGGTCGAAAAATGATAGAATGAAAGAGATTGAATATTGAAAAACACAGGATAAAAAACCAACATGGATGAACTGCACTTTTCTGAAGAAGTGGCCAATGCCCTGGACTCAAATCAACCCCTGGTGGGTCTTGAGACAGCTGTGCTCACTCATGGTTTACCTTACCCAACCAATATTGAGCTGGCCCAGGCCATGGAAGGTGTCATTCGAGAGGAAGGAGCAGTTCCTGCTACTGTAGGTGTATTGGGGGGAAAACCCCAAGTGGGCATGAATAAGGAAGACCTGCTGCTTTTAGCCCAGGACCGTGAGGTTATTAAAATAAGCCGGAGGGACTTTTCTCGGGCTTGTGCCAAGAAACTCAATGGAGGAACCACTGTCGCCGGCACGATCACAGCCCTGGACCGGGCTGGCATCAAAGTGTTTGCCACTGGCGGGATCGGCGGGGTGCACCGTAACGCGCCTTTTGACATCTCAGCAGATTTGCCTGCCCTTGGAAATACGCCTGTGTTAGTGGTGTGTGCCGGGGCAAAATCGATTCTGGATCTGCCTGCTACCCTGGAAATGCTGGAAACTCTTTCTGTACCGGTTGTGGGCTATCAAACCTCCCTTTTCCCGGCTTTTTATGCCCGCTCAAGCGGCCTGCCGCTTTCAACCCAGGTAGAAGATGTCGAGCAGATAGCAATCCTCACTAAAGCCCATTGGGATATGGGAATCAACTCAGCTGTACTTTTAACTGTACCGGCTCCAATCGATGTTGCTTTGCCGGAAAAAAAAATGGCTGATGCAGTCAATCAGGCCCTTAAGGAAGCAGCCAAACATAAGATTAAAGGCGGGGAAGTCACGCCATTTTTGCTAAAGAGGGTCAGTGAAATAACAGGCAAAGCCAGTCTGAATGCTAACCTGGGATTATTGCTTAACAATGCCCGGGTTGCAGCCAGAGTTGCAGTTGCCTTGAAGGGGTTGGGGGTTTAAGAATCAGGAGTAGGGGTCGAGCTGGCTGAAGGTGTCAGGGTCACAGTTGGAGTAGAGGGATCACCTGTCACAGTAAAAAAGCCGCTGATCTGAAATTCAGTTCCCAGGAAGATTTGAATGACATATTCACCCGGCTGCCATAAATCAGGGGCTGGATCCCAATCGGTGTAGCCAATCCCTCCGCTGCCGCCGTTCCAGGGCAGGCTTTCATAATGGACCAGGTTATTTCCCGTGTACCAGAGCGCGCTCCACTGGACATCATCTTCCAGGCGGGCGTAGCTGAATACCGCATAAAGATGCCCAACCGGGTTGGTGAACTGAATTCCAGGTCCGATAGGATTGTAATCATCATCAAGTCCGATATTGGTGAAAATCAATTGACTGAATGCGGCTTCCGGCGGCGGAGTTAACCGGCCTTCAAATCGCGCTGCCATTGCTAGGGGAATATGGGGGGTTTGGGATGGTTCCGGAGTGTAGGATTCTGCCGGAGTAAGAGTGATGGTGGGGGTTTTTGTGATTGTGGGCGTGTTGGTTATTGTGGCAGTTCTTGTCGGAGTCAGGGTCATGAGAGGTGTGGGGGAGGGAGGATTATAGTGGTAAAGGATCGGCTCGCCAAAAAAGAACACAAAAACGCCAAAAATGACCCAGAGTACACCCAGGACAATCAACCGCCAACCGCGTATGGTCTGGCCCCGGCGCAGTTGGAAGAACTTGATTTTCTTTCCGGCCAGGATGGTTTGGACTCCGGTCACGAAGCTGATTATGAAGAAGATCAACGCTAGAATAGTTGCTGCAATCACACCGGCCTTGCCATCGATGTTCATGTTTATTCCCGCTCCGCTTGGATAACCGGATTGCTGAGGGTTCCGATGCCTTCAATCTCAATTTCAACCAGGTCACCAGGTTCCAATTTGGAAACACCCTCTGGCGTGCCGGTTAGAAGGACATCCCCGGGATTGAGGGTCATAAAAGACGAAGCAAAAGCAATCAGCTCTTCTACCAGGTGGACCATTTCTCTAGTGGAAGCCATCTGGCGCAGATCTCCATTTACCCGGCAGGAAATGATCGCATCAGCGGTGTTGAAACCAGTTTCAATCCAGGGTCCTATGGGAGCGAAACTATCAAAGCCTTTGGCCCGGGTCCAGAGCAGATCCTGACGCTGGAAGATCCTGTCAGTGACATCGTTGGCGATAGTGTAGCCCAGGATGTGTTTGGGAGCATCTTTGGGGGTTATCCAGCGGCCACTTTTTCCGATCACCACTGCCAGTTCGGCTTCGTGTTCTACCCGTTGGGCCTGGGGGGGCAGGACGATGGGATCGCCGGGACCGATCAAGGCTGAGGTTGGTTTAAAGAACAGGGCCGGCAGTTCGGGCACGCTTGCAAAGTGTTCTGCTGCGTGAGCGGCATAATTGCGGGCTACACATATGATCTTGCCAGGCTCAACTGGAGCTAGAAGCTTGACCTTGTCCAGGGAGGTGCGGGCTTCGCCTCGCTCGAATGAGCCAAAGATGTCGCCTTTGATGGGACCCACCTTGTTTTCAAGCAGCCAGCCGTAACCGGGCTTCCTGCGGGGTGTGCTGTAGCGGATGATTTTCATATTTTTTCACTGGTTATAGTTCTGGAGAAAGTGTAACATAGGATGGCAGGGTTTTACAAATCGAAGCATGTAAGTTGTAAACGGAAATCGTAAGTCGTAATATTTTATCGACCATCGATTTTATTTCTAATCAGTAGACTGCTTACAACTTACAATTTACGCCTTCCGGATTATTTGCAGCAATTTCGATCCCAGGACAACCTCCCTTTATTAAACTTCCCCAAAGAAGTATAATGTTCCCCACACCGGGCGGTTAGCTCAGCTGGTTAGAGCGCCTCTCTTACACGGAGGAGGCCGTTGGTTCGAGTCCAATACCGCCCAC
>CAYUXO010000036.1:0-21974 GCA_964448865.1 uncultured Anaerolineales bacterium | reverse complement strand
TTGGGTCGATGTGATCATGAAACCTTTGTTTATTGCTGAATAAAACCACTGTTGTAGGGAGGACCCGTCAGAATCGATTGTAGCATTAAATAGAAAAGGACAGGTTTCCCTGTCCTTTATCATTGGCTACGAAATAGCTATTTTACAGCTGCTTTGGCTTTTTCAACTACCTGGGCAAAAGCTTCGGGATGGCGAACAGCCATATCGGCCAGGATTTTGCGATTCAGGTTGATTTTGGCCTCTTTTAGGCCATAGATCAACCGGCTGTAAGGCAGTCCATTCAACCTTGAAGCAGCGTTAATCCTGGTGATCCAGAGCCGGCGGAGATCCCGCTTCCTTGTTCGGCGGTCCCGGTATTCATACCAGAGGCTTTTCAGCATGGCTTCGTTCGCCCTGCGGTAAAGTCGGCTTCTAGTGCCGTATTTACCCTTGGCCATGCGAATGATTTTTTTGTGCCGTCGCCGGCGGTTTGTACCTGTTTTTACTCGTGCCATTCTAAACACTCCTGCAGTCCCCTGGGCGCCGGTTGCTCATAATCGACGAGCACCTGTTGCCGCACCCAGCAGCTGCGATACTAAAATCCAACCGGGTTAATATTGTTTTTCTGATCTTGTTTTACACACAAAGGAAAGGCGATTTTGGTTGGATAAAAACCACCTCTACTCCTCTTGGATATTTTAAAAGGAATTTTTATTCTTTCATGGGGGCTATTACCATCAACATAGAATAGCCTTCCCGGGAAGGTCTTTGCTCTACAACTCCCACGTCACTGAGTTCTTCTGAAATCCCTTCCAGCATTTTCAGGGCAATTTCCGGATAATGCGCTTCCCGACCCCGGAATTGAATCCGGACATTGACTTTTTTGTTGCTCTCAAGCCATCTTCGCGCGTCGCGAACTTTGAAAGATCTATGGTGGTCTGTGGTCTTAGGTCTGAGGCGAATTTCCTTTACTTCGACATTTTTTTGTGCCTTGCGAGACTTTTGACGCTTCTTTTCCTGTTCGTAGAGGAATTTTCCCAGATCCATCACCTTGCATACAGGTGGATTGGCATTTGGGGAAATCTCTACCAGGTCCAGGTCAGCTTCTCTGGCAATGGTCATGGCTTCTTCTGTCGGTATTACGCCTATGTTTTCCCCGCTGGGGTCAATAAGGCGAACTTCACGAGACCTGATACGATCATTTGCCCGGTAGTTGATGACTCCTATTGTGCTCTCCTTTTTCTACTTATTTCAGAACTCGATAATACCATAGATAAGGGAATACCGTCAACGAGCAAAGGGGGCAGAAATGGCAATTAGCATCGATATCTGCCCCTGATTATCAAACCTGGTCGTGATTGGCAATCTCTTCATCCATACAGACGATCAAATCGTCGACGCTGAGTGGATCAAGTTGAGCTCCTGACCGCAGGCGGGGAGCCACGGTGCCGGCTTCTTGCTCCCGGTCGCCAACAACCAGCATATAAGGTATTTTCTGTTTTTCCGCGTCACGTATTTTCGCGCCCATGCGATCACTGCTGTCGTAAACCTTGACCCGGATTCCTGCGGATCGAAGTTTTTCAGCCGTGGCATTCACATATTCCAGGTTTCTGTCCGTGATTGGTATCAGGACAGCCTGGGTGGGTGCCAGCCAGAGCGGGAAAGCCCCGCCGTAATGCTCAACCAGGACACCAATAAATCGCTCCATGGATCCCAGCAGCGCCCGGTGGATCATATAAGGTCTGTGCTGTTTTCCGTCCTCGGCAATATAGGTCAAATCAAAACGATCCGGAAGATTGAAATCAAATTGGATCGTGCTTAACTGCCATTCTCGATCCAGGGCATCGATCATCTTCAGATCGATTTTCGGACCGTAAAAAGCAGCTCCTCCCTCATCGACATCATATTCCAATCCCGCTCGCCCCAGGGCGCCCCGAAGTGCTTCTGTGGCATCATCCCAGCGGTCGACTTCCCCGGGGGATTTGTCAGGGTCCCTGGTTGCCAGGTAGGCATGGAAATCCTTAATTCCAAAACCGCGCAGGATATGCAGGCAGAAATTCAGCACCCGGTCAATCTCTTCCGGCATTTGTTCTGGAGTGCAGAAGATATGGGCATCGTCCTGTGTAAAGCCGCGCACCCGCATCATGCCATGAAGCACACCGCTGCGTTCGTAGCGGTAAACCGTTCCCCATTCAGCCCAGCGCAGAGGAAGTTCCCGGTAACTGTGCAGAGAATTCTTGTAGATCATGATGTGGAACGGACAGTTCATTGGTTTCAGATAATAGGATTCCTGGTCGATATCCAAAGGGGAGTACATAAGATCTTCATACCAGGCCAGGTGTCCGCTTGTTTCCCAGAGATTGGCTTTTCCAATATGGGGTGAATACACAAACTCATACCCGTTTTTGAGATGCTCTTCCTTGCAATACTGTTCAGCTTTATATCTTACATAAGCGCCATTGGGATGCCAGAGCACTAAGCCGCTGCCAACATCAGGGTTAGTGCTGTAAAGATCCAAGTCTTTTCCAAGGCGGCGGTGATCGCGCTTTTTGGCTTCTTCTAGTTTCTCGAGATAAGCCTCGAGTTCTTTTTCAGTTTCCCAGGCGGTTCCATAGATCCGCTGCAGCATGTCATTGCGCTCGTCTCCCCGCCAGTAAGCCCCGGCAACATTTAGCAGTTTAAAAGCTTTGGGATTGATGACTTTGGTGTTCTTAACGTGAGGTCCCCGGCAGAGATCCTCAAAATTATCATGAGTGTAAGTGGAAATCACTGTCTCTTCATCCAGCGGCTCTCCATACTCATCGACCCCGCCGGACTCAAGCCCGGCAATTAAGTCAATTTTGTAGGACTGATCCTCGAATAACTCCCTGGCTTCATCGGCTGAGAGCTCTCTGCGGACAAATTCATGATCTTCCGCAAGGACCTCCCTCATTTTTTTCTCGATTTCTACCAGATCCTCAGGAGTTAAAGGCCGGGGAAGGTCAAAATCGTAGTAAAAACCATCCGCGATGGGAGGGCCAATGGCAATCTTGGCAGAGCCTTCGGGAAATAAATCCCGGACTGCCTGGGCCATGACATGGGCGGTTGAATGCCTGATCTTCCAAAGCTCAGATTCCAGATAATTTTTTTGTGCCATATTACACCTCCAAAAAAATAAAACTCCTGCCAACTGGGGCAAGAGTTTCTCACGGTTCCACCCAGATTTAAGTCCGTTCTTGACAGATCGAACTCATCTCATTGGGCCGGTAACGGGGCCAAACGTGTCGCCTTATTCTCAGGTGTGATTTCAGGTCTCCGCTCGCGGGGGGTTTTCGGGGATAATACCTCAAGAAAGCTCTCAGTCAATAGCTTTCATTCCCTGTTGAGGATTTTTTCTCCTACTCGTCCCGGTCATCGCGTTTGTGTAATTGCTGGATATTATAGCGGTTTTTGCCAGAAAATCAAGCTGGGGCGGGTTTATCCACCCATTTCCTCCATATAGCTTTTAATTCCAGGGATTGTGGTCAGTTTTTCATAAAAAAAGTTGTTAACGATATTTATCACTTCATCCCTAGCAGTGGAGACTGTCTGCGGCAGATCATGTCCCTGCTGCTGATCTTCCAGGGCATCTCTTAATCTCAGGAGATGTTTGACAACCAGGGCTTCATCATCACCTTCGAGGGTTCGGACTACCTCCAGAATTAGCTGATCTGCCTGGGATTGAACAGCATCTGCTGAGATGCTCGAATCGGGATGGCTACATTCTTCCATGGTGCGCATTAAAGCCCAGACCTGGTATAACATCGAGGCGGGTTCGTCAAATAATTCCCGGATCAATGCGGCTTCATTGTAGCGGCCAGTTAATCGGAAGATGTTGTATATCCTTTTGGCAGCTTTCCCGTAATTGATATCCTTGGTGATGTACTTGTTGACTTCTTTTTCCAGCTGTTCCACATATTGATCGAGGGCGTTGGCAGACACATGCTGGGATAATTTGGAAAAGATAGGGATCGATTCACTATCCAAATAAATTTCCTGAAAATAGGGATCCAAAAATCCATCCAGGGGAGTAATTGTCCCGTCGGGGGCTTCCCAGGTGACATCAAGCATATTGCTGGCATTAACCAGTTCGTTGCGAATTGGGTCAGCGACTACCCAATCAAGTTTTACCCAGCCGGGATCATTGGCTACTTCCTGCCAATTCAGGATAATTCGGGAGCCATCAGGAGCAACACACTTGATATGCGCGTCCTGGATTTGATCGGGAGTCCAGCTGATAGATCCTCCTGCTGGATATGATTTGCCATCCAGAATAACCTCCTGGGGATATGACCCAAATCGGACTTCCATTAACTGATAAGATGGGCCAGAGCTGGTTTTGAGGGCTTTGTCCTTGATGATTTCAGCTAAAATTTGACAGGCTCCTTGTCTGGTATCAGCAATGATATTTACCCGCTCAAAATAATCCGCATCTCCCGGGTAAGTTTGAATCTTGGATTGGGCTGCTGATCCGGACAAGGCCAGGGCAGTTTCCACCTTTCCTGGAATATCCAGAAATTCAACTAATTTGCCCAATTTCCTGAAATGGGACAGATCATCCGGGCTGAAATCCAGCATGGATACTTTATGGCCAAACACGCCTGTCCGCTTATCAAATACCACATCCCCTTCCCCCTTGGAGCTGGTAATAGCGGTCAGCCATTGTTTGAGGGCTGTTTCATCCAGATCAATGCCCAGGCGCTCAGCTGATTTTTTAATTCGATCCAGATCGTGGTCCGTTGCGGATTGGTTGGATGACATATCAATAAACACCTTTAATGAATCTCATTTATGGGGTCATTTCAAATAACCCCGGCACAACCATCAGGTGTTCAGTTGGGCCGGGATGACCTTCTGACCGTATTATAAAATGTTATTCTTGTGCTTGACACTCACCAATAAAGTAATCATATTCTGGACAAGTGGATCCATTGGAAAATGTACAAGTCCCCATGGCTTCACCGGCTTTGATATTCGAACCCTGCCGTTGGCAGAAGGTCCATTCAATGGAGCAGCCACCCGCCAGGAATTCCCATTCTTCACATTCTTTTCCATCCGGAAAAATACAGATTCCCTCTGTGCCGTCCTCTGTATTTCTAAGTTCCAGTTCATACCCCATTTCCTGGCAATAAAAAGATGCCGGGTTGGGAATGCCGATAAAAGCATCCTGGTCACCTTCTTGAAAGGGTGTTGGAGTCGGGACGGTTTTAGATGAGTTACATGCTGGCAAAATAAGGATCAACACAGCGATTAAAATCAGTACAATCAATTTTTTTTGCATGAGGCGACTCCAATTATAAGCTTGTGTATCGGTTTATTTTTTATACCACAATCCTGAAACCCGTAATCTAATGAATCTCGCATCCAAACGTTATCAGGGCTGCCGGGGAAGGAAAATGATGTTTATATTGATAATCTAACACAACTTGAGCGCGAACGGGTAATATTTGGGGCTGAAATAACATATTTTACCTAACAGAACGGTAAACAGAAAATGAAAATATTGACCCTCAAATCATGTAAAATCTAAGGACATTGTCCCTCAAACAAGTCCCCAAATAATGAAGGCTGTAGTTATTAAGGACGAGAAGTTGATGGAAATTGATTTTCGGTGGAAGTTGATCGATCAGATAGCAGCATCAGTACTGATATTGGATCAATTTGGAATGATCAAGTATCTTAACGATGATGCGCGAAATTTGCTGGGTATTAACACCGCCGATAATACTGGGGACCTGGATTTTTACCAATATCTCACTACAGATGATCAGACAATATTTGATAATGCCCTTCAGGATCTGTCTGCTGGCATAGTCATTGAGAACCTGAGTGTTATCCTGAACCTCCAGAATGGAATAGATATTCCCATAACTATTTCAGGAGAAATCATTGATCAACCAGGTGAAAATTCCAGATCCATTTGGACTATTCATACAGAGATCAATAATCCCATAAAAGCTCAAGGGGGAGCCAGCCAGAAAAAACTGGAAGACATGCAGTGGCTGGCAGACCAGGGAAGAATTCTCCTGTCACTCAGTGACTGGTCTGAAATTCTTGATCAAGCCAGCCAGGCATTACAGGAAAAACTGGGGGATTGTTATGTGATTTCCTTGACCAAGCTGGATGAATCAAACCTTCAGCTGGAAGGTATCTATGGCATTGAAAATAGCCTGCTAATGAAAGTTTGGAAAATGATTGGGGGAGATTTCCACAATAAAGTGTTTCCGATAGATGAGCGATTCCGGGAAACCTATGGAAAAAGACGGCTGCATAAACACCCTGGAGGTTTAGCAGAATTCGCAAACAGCCAGGTTCCGGAAAATATCAGCAAAAGACTGTCCCAATTGGTTGGACTAAAAGATATTTATGTGATTGGACTGGAAGGCAATCAAGAGATTTTAGGTTGTTTTTATATCTTTACATTGGATATCAATATCACCATGAACGATGAATTGGTGGAATCGTTTGCTTTCCAGGTTGCTTTGGCTTTAGAGAAAGCCAAATACGCCAGGGAATTGGAAATAAGCGAAGGTCAATTTCAGACCATATTCGAATATGCTCCGGATGGATATTATATTAGTGACCAGCAGGGTAATTTCCTCAATGGAAACATCGCAGCGGAAAAAATAACCGGTTATGGTCGGGAAGAATTGATCGGCAAGAATTTCCTTAAAATTGGTCTGATATCAATAAAGCAAATACCTTTTGTGGTAAAGCAATTAGCTCAAGGTATTTTGGGAAAATCGACTGGGCCAGATGAGCTTGTTCTCACACGGAAAGATGGTACGTTGATTGATGTTGAAGTGTCAACATATCCTGTGAAGATGGGTGATAAATCGGTGGTGTTGGGAATAGCCAGGGATATCACCCATCGAAAAAAATCAGAAGATAATCTTCAAACAGCCCACGACACATTAACTCGCGTTTTAGAGGGAATTGATGCCCATGTTTACGTGGCAGATTTGGAAACTTACGAAATCCTTTATATGAATAAGAGGATGATCGAGGATTATGGGGGAAATTTTGAGGGCGAAATCTGTTATGAGATTTTCCGAGGGATGAGGGAGATTTGTTCTGATTGCAGTAACCGTTACCTGGTTGATAAGAGTGGAAACCCTGGTGATGTCTATGTTTGGGAAGGCCAAAATAAAAAAACCCTGAAATATTATCGAAATTATGACCGGGCTGTCCGATGGACTGACCAGCGCCTGGTTCGGATGCAGATTGCGGTAGACATTACAGATAATATACAGGAAGCCAAAACGCTGGAATTGGTCCAGGAACGCTACCGTAGATTATTTGAGACATCCCATAATGCCTTAATGACTTTATCTCCGCCAGATTGGAATTTTACTTCTGGAAACCCTGCCCTGGTTGAAATGTTTAGATTAAGCGATGAAAAGCAGTTTTTAGAGTATAAACCCTGGCAGCTTTCTCCTGAATATCAAATTAACGGTGAAGCGTCAAAAGATAAAGCCAAGGCGATGATCCAGATCGCTATTGAAGAAGGCTCTAACTTCTTTCACTGGACCCATAAAAAAGCTGATGGAGAAGAATTCCCTGCAACAGTTCAATTGACCAGGGTTGATCTAGAAGATGAATTCTTCTTGCAAGCCACAGTCCGTGATATTACAGAGCAAGTGCGCACGGAAAAATTCTTGCAGCAAAAAATGGATGACTTGGCTCTAATTAATACTCTAAACGTGCTTGCAAATCAAGGACAGGGGTTGAAACAAATATTCTCGCATTTAGCAGCTCAAAATAAGCGACTTTTTAATAGTATAAACTCAACTGTTTATCTGCTAAACGAGCAGGAAAGCCATTTATGTTTTGATATTCTCGGGATGGACCAAGCCCTTCGGGAGCAAATCGAGAAGTTGATCGGGGTGAAAATACCAGATCAACTTGAACTTCCACTGAAGGAAAAGAGCGTCTACGCGGATCTATATTATTCGGGAAAGGCACAGATCTTTACAGACCCCGTTGTTATTCAAGGATTGATGAAGGATGTTATGGGTTCAGATTTTGTGCCTGAAAATATCAATAAAGCTATTGATAAATTCATTCCCCAAATACTACGCCTCACTGGCATCCAATCAATATTGGCGGTGCCTTTAACAATAAAAAACAAAACCATTGGACATATAGAGATGTCCAGTTCAGATATTTATACAGAAGAGGATAAAGAACGTTTCGTTGCTTTTGCCGAACAATTGAGCGGAATAGTCCACCGGATCCAGGCAGTTCAGGATCAAGAGACCAATATTGATGATCTGGAGCTGATCCATAAAACCATTGTAGAAGGAAGTAGATTTGATGATGTAGATAAGACTTGCCAACACATGGCAGATATGATCCAGGAAGTTAACCCTGAATCAATGGTGATGGTTTCTTTATATGATCCCGAAGTGAATGCAATACGTGTTCGGGCATTAGTGGGCTTGGGTAGGTTATCTGACTCGATAATGAACTTATTTGGGATCCATCCCTCAGAAATCCAGATAGATGTGACCGAAAATGTTGTTGACCGTGATCTTGAATCTCTCTACACAAGCGGGAAATTAGAATTGATTCCTAATGGCTTGTATGATTTGACCAGGGGTGCTTTTTCCAAACAGGTTTGTAAGTCAGCGGAACGGTTATTAGGAATTAACAAACTATATATAGCGGGATTTGGATTGGGCGAAAAATCAATAGGGGGATTGATCATAGCAGGCAAACATGGCGCTCCAATTAAACATCAAGCTGCAATTGAAACTATAGTTAATCATTTTGCGGTTATTTTTGAACGCCGATTAAGTCAGAAAGAAGTCACCCAAAGGAAAGAACAACTCGAAGCGTTAAGAGATGTTGAGCTTGGTATTGTCAGTGAGTTAGATGTTGAGTCCCTGCTGCAATCCATTGCAGAAAAAGCGACAGCAATTGTAAATGCAGCTGCTTGTGGTTTCAGTATTTACAATCCCAAGAGAAAAGTGCTTGAGTACACGGCTTACACCGGGTTTGAGGAATTCCCCGAAGATACAGATGTATATCCTGGCGAAGGTCTGTCTGGAAGGGTTTGGGAAAACAGAGAAACCATGACAGTCAGCAATTATGCGGAATGGGAGGGCAGACTGGAAAATTGGGCGCCCATGACCAATAATTACATGGCTGGATTTCCTGTTATCTGGGGTGATGAAATTTTGGGAGTGCTAGAGATCGCCCTGGATCTGAGCCAATCTCTTTCTCCCGGTCAGATATCTGTCCTGGAATTGTTTGCTACCCAGGCAGCCATCGCAATAAAGAATGCCCGCCTATTCAGCGAAGAAAAACTGCGCAGAACCGAGGCAGACACATTAAGGGAAGTTGGTGTGTTGATCAACCAGATGGTGGATCGACCTGAATTATTGGACATGATACTGTCTTCACTGAACAAGGTTGTTCCCTACAGCAGCGCCTCAATTCAATTGGTAAGTGGGTCTGAGATCGTTGTCGAAGCGTATAATGGTCAAAAAACCCAGAATGATATTATTGGCACTTCTTACAAGATTCGCGAAAATGAAGTTGCTAAACAGATTCTGGTCGAAGGTAAGAACATCATTCTTGACAATGAAGCTGATGTCAGTAGATTATTGGAGGGACCCAATCTGGAAGGAATTAATTCCTGGCTGGCGGTTCCCCTTGAAAGCAAGGGAAACAGGATTGGCATCTTGGCCCTGGATCATAACTCGCCGGATCAATACTCTCGGAGGGATGCTGAACTGGTTAAAGATTTTGCCGCCCAGGCTGTTGTTGCCATTGAGAACAATCACCTCTTTGGCGAAATTAGGCGCAGGACCAATGAAATTGAGGCAGTTTATGCTTCTGCGTTATCCTTGACAAAAGAACTCCAGCCTGAGGTGTTATTTGAAGATCTATATCAGCAAATAGAACCGTTATTTACACCTGACGCATATATATTGGCAACATTCGACCAGAACGCGGAAATGATCAAGGTAGCTTATGCCACCGAGGTCGGGACCAGGCAACCCCAGGCTGAAGGAATGCTGATATCTCCAGACGAAAAGAATTCCTTGTTAAGCTGGATTGTCCATAAAAAATCACCTCTTTTGATTGGCAACGTAGAGACAGATACACTTCCGATACAACCACAACAATACGGACAGGTTATCCGCTCCTGGTTGGGAGTACCACTCCTGGTAGGAGATAGAGTCTGCGGTGCGCTTGTTGTACAGTCATATCAAGCCCAAGCTTACACGCGAGATCACCAGAGGTTATTACAATTGTTGGGAAATCAGGTAGCAATTGCTCTTGAAAACAGTCGATTGTTTGAGGATTCCCGCCGAAGGTTATCTAGATTAACTTCTTTGCACGAAATTGACCAGGCTATTTCGGGCAGTATCGATCTAAAAATGACCATGGATGTGCTGGTTGGGCATCTTATTCATACCTTGGAAGTTGATGCGGCTTGTGTGCTGGCATATGATCAATCGTCCCTAACCCTCGAATATATAGATGCTAAAGGATTCCGGACATCATCATTACAGTACACATCACTCAAGATAGGTAATGGGCTGGCTGGAAAAGCAGCCCTGGAAAGGAACCTGGTATATATCCCTGACCTGAACGCCCAGGACACTAGCTTCCAGCAATCTCCCCAGTTCGGCAAGGAAGAATTTGTAACCTATATAGCTCAACCGCTGATTGCAAAAGGTGAGCTGGTTGGTGTGCTGGAAGTATTCCATCGGGAAAAATTATCCCCCAACCCAGAATGGTTCAAATACCTGGATTCCCTTTCACGGACAGCAGCCATTGCCATTGACAGGTTAAATCTCTATAATGATTTGACAAAATCCAATATTGAACTTAAGCTGGCCTATGATGCCACTATTGAAGGCTGGGCCAGAGCTATTGAATTACGCGACGGGGATACCGAAGATCACAGCAGGAGAGTGGAAGCCCTGACTTTGAATCTGGCCCGCACAATGGGTGCATATGAAGATGAGTTGCTCCACATGCGCCGTGGTGCGCTACTGCATGATATTGGCAAGATCGCCATTCCAGACGGCATTTTACTAAAAGCTGGAAAATTGACTGAAGAAGAATGGCTGATAATGAAAAGACACCCCACTTATGCCTTCGATATGCTGTCCAAGATCAATTACCTAAAACCAGCTCTGGATATTCCACTTAACCACCATGAACGTTGGGATGGCTCTGGTTACCCTCAAGGGTTGGCTGGAGAAGATATACCCATCCAGGCTCGAATTTTTGCCGTGGTTGATGTTTGGGATGCTCTTCAATCAGATCGTCCATATCGGGAAGCCTGGTCAGAAAAGAAAGCCATCCAATATCTACAAGATCAGGCCGGAAAAGAGTTTGACCCCAATGTTGTCAGCAAGTTTTTGGATTTAATTGGGAAGAGCTAGATCGCCCTTTTTTATTTGTCCGGTTTACAGGATGCATACCATTAAGGGATCCGGTCCCTATTTTCTTGAACCTTAGTTCAGCCTATTCTGTTTTCTTGACTGGTTTTTCAGTTTTGATCCCACTCTGGGTCAGGACATATATGATCATTAATCCCAGGCCAAACGCCAGGGGCAGCAAGCCCACCAGGAACAGGATCCAAATATTATTCCAGGCAAAAGGGGTCATAACCATGATCAAAATCAATCCTGTGATGCTGAAGATCATACCCCAGCGTTGGACAGAAAAACCCTTATTGTCCGGAGTATCTTTGACCAGCAGCCCTTTTTCTGCCAGGATCATCGTTTCTTTATGCTGCAAATAACGAGTATAGGCTGCAAATCCAAAAACCACCGCGAAAACCACTACAGACCCAATGATTGTAAAAACGATATTCATATGTACTCCTCCCCATATTTAATTAATTACCTTACCGGTTCAGTATATCGAAGGAAATGTCACCGCTATTCGTAGTGGCAGTCAACTCAGCTCCTCCGTCGTTTAATGTTCCCCGCCAATGATCGTGTTTGACACCCCCTTCCAGGGTGATGGGAAACTCGGTCTTTAATTTTCCGAAATCAGTTTCCAGGTCGAAAGTTATGGCAGTGTCTTTGGGTAGATGCAGGCTGATATCGCCAAAGTCTGTCACCAGGCTGTGCGGTCCTATACCTAAGGGGCCTATGTAATCTACTGAGCCGCTGTTGGTATAGAGATCAATTATCGCTGGTTGGGTGGAGGTTACATTGATATCCCCAAAATCGCTGGATGCTTTTATGATTCCTCCCACAACGACGAGAGTGATCTTACCGCTGCTGGTATCCACATCATAGATATCAGCAGTTGTCTTTTCAAGCTCAATATCGCCGAAATTAGTTTGAACTATCAGATTACTTTCAACAACAACATTGGATACCAGGATCTTACCGTTGTTAGCAATCATACTCAGGACATCTGTAGAACCTTTGGTAAATACCAGTTTTCCGAAATCACTGGATAAAATGATATTCTTATTTGCATTAATATCATTTAGAACGACTGATCCGCTGTTGGAGTGGATAACAATGGATGCCCCCCGGGACTTTGAAAGAGATATCTCGCCAAAGTCCGAAGACAAGTCTATATTGATATCTTCTCCGTTGATGCCTGTAGCCGTGATATCCCCGCTGCTGCTCTTGGCTTCCAGGTTGCCCTGAATGCCGGAAAGATCCATATTGCCAAAATCTGTTGAGACTATGGTGTTGCTAAATTTTCCAGTCAGGCTGATATCGCCAAAATTGGTCTCGGCCTTGATCATGAAACCTTCTGGAACCGAAATGATAAAATCAACGGTATCAGTTTGTTGGGGACCGACAAAGAACATGGTTGGATCCCGCCGATATTTAATGACGATCTTGTTTCCAGCCTGGGAAACTGTTATCGAAATATCCTTGAGTTCCGATTGAGCCTTTGATTTGCTCGAGTGCCAGGCGGTTTTATGTGCGGTTACCAGGATTTTATCGGTTTGGGTTGTTTCAATAATAATGTCACCCCCGCTGGAATCAAGCACAACTTCGATTATTTCCCCGGCTTCAAACTGCCATTCTTCTTCTGACTCGGCAGAGAATAAGTCTGGATTTCTCAAGCGGAACCCAAAGGCTCCCAGATTTGTTTCAGTGACCCCCTGCCAGACAACCATGACAATTGCAGCCAGGACAATAATTTCGGCTACAATCAAGATGCTGAAAAAGAACCATTTATTTTTCATACATACCTCCAAGGTAGATTTCACTCATTTAGACCAGAATGGATGTAAAAAGTTTCATTAAATTGGCACAAATCCGTTGGTTTTCAATCTTGAAACTTTTTTCCTTGATTTCGGTCTAAAGAGTAGGAGAATAAATATTGAATTTAGCGGCAGAACGAGATCTTGTGCAAAGAGCACAGGAAGGTGATAGCGGAGCCTTTTCAGAATTGGTCCTGTCACATCAACAGTTTGCCTACAATGTGGCTTTGCGGGCAGTGAATAATAACCAGGATGCGGAGGACATTGTCCAGGAAGCGTTTGTAAGAGCCTGGAGATCCCTCTCGCGTTTCAGGCTGGAAGCCCGATTCAGAACCTGGTTGTACCGGATCGTAATGAATCTCTGTTATAACCAGCTGCCCCGGTTAAGAAGAGAACCGGAAATGCTGGATGAGGATCAGGAAGGTCAGTGGAATACTGACAATGGGCATATGGGAGATCCAGTGAGCAGTCTGGAGAGTAAAGAGATACTGGATTTAGTACAGCGCCAGATCCAGAATCTTCCAGGAAAATACCAGATCATGCTTTTACTGCGTATCCAGGAAAACTGCAGTTATGCCGAGATCTCCGAAATCATGGATTTACCGCTGGGAACCGTTAAAACCGGCCTGTTTAGAGCCCGGAAGCGCCTGAAGGAAGCGGTCACCCAGGTTCAAGAGGAGAAAGTAAGATTATGATTAAGAATGATGAATTCGTTGATGGTCTGGTAGACCAGGCAATCAGGGAATATCCCCTCGATCCTGTTCCCCCGGGATTGTATGAGAAAGTCATGGTCCGGGTCGAAAGGGGTATGCTCAAGCCGGGACTTCAATTCTCCTGGGTTGACTTTTCACTCTCAGCCCTGCTGGCTGGATTCATTGGAATCTTCCTGGAACTGATTCGAACTTTCTACCGGTCTCCCTATTGGTCTGCCTGGATGCGGGTGGAAACACTGTTGTTCTGGCAGGATAAAAAAATGTTTTTCCTGCAAAATCAGAATATTCTCCTGGCTGGTTTAATAAGCATGATCACTTTTGTCAGCCTGCTTTTTATCTTGACTGGTGTTTATCGACGGCAGATCCTTTACGAGATGCAATTGACAGTCTAATGTTGGTAATCCAGTTAGTAACCTCAAAAACCGCTCTATCTGAGCGGTTTTTAATGGGTTTACTGAGTATGCACCCTCCCTGATAGGTATGGTATATTCAAAGAGTTAATATTTAAAGCAAATCACAAAAACGCTAAGGAAAATGAAATGGACTCAATCGCAACCATCATCATCACTATTGCGCTGGTCTTTTATTCGATTGGCGTTTGGAGTGAACGTATCCAGGGGCGATTAAAAACCTGGCACCTGGCCTTTTTTATCCTGGGATTGATCTGTGATACCTGGGGTACAGGATTGATGCTTGATTATGTAGGGGGAATGACATTTGACATCCATGGTATCTCAGGGTTATTGGCCATCAGCTTGATGTTTATTCACGCTGCCTGGGCCGCGGTGGTGTTGGTCCGCAAGGATGGAAACGCCCTCGAGAATTTTCACAAGTTCAGCGTGCTGGTGTGGGTGATCTGGCTGATCCCCTATTTCAGTCCCATGGTTTTCAGCCTGGGGGGCTAACTCTGCATAGCACGCTATCTCCAGGAGGATCTCTAAATGAATATAACCGTTTTGAATGGAAACCCTGCTCATTCTGGATTTGACGATTATTTATCTGGGTTATTACAAATATTAGAACGGAATGATCACCAGGTCACTCAGCTGGATCTGCGGGATTTGTCCCTGAAATACTGTATTGGTTGTTTTGATTGCTGGACCAAGAACCCTGGAATTTGTGATGCGGATCAAGCCTCCCAAGAATTGGGTCGAGCGGTGATCAATTCTGATTTTACGCTCTGGGCTGCACCCCTGAAAATGGGTTTTCCCAGCGCCCTGATGAAAATGGCTTTTGATAAACATTTACCCCTGATCCACCCCTATCTGGTAGTTGACCAAAACGAGGCTCATCATCTCAAACGTTATGAAAAATACCCCCGGGTGGGATTGCTGGTGGAAAAAGAAACTGACACAACTGAGAAAGATCTGGAGATCATAACGGATATCTTTTCCCGAACCGCCTTGAATTTCAAATCAAAGTTGGAGTTCATGGTTACTTCAGAGCATCCTGTAGAGGATATATCCCATAAGATCGTACACACATATAAAGGACCTCACCTGTATCAGAAGAACCCCCAACTCATCCCGGGGGAGAGGATCAAACCTCCTGGAAAGCTGACGGTTTTTAATGGGTCTCCCCGGGGTAAGAAGGGCAACACACCGATCATGTTAAATGAGTTTATGAAGGGTTTCGGAGGAGGAACAGATAACCACCACTTGATTTTCAGAAAAGATATCGATCAACAGGTGGAGGCATTCAGGCAGGCTGAATGTGTCTGGTTGGGATTCCCTCTTTATACTGACGGCATGCCCGCCTTGGTGAAGTCATTTATTGAAGCGCTGGAACCTCTGAAAGGTCGGGAGAATAATCCCCCTATGGGCTTCTTGGTCCAATCCGGTTTTCCGGAAGGGGTCCATTCCCGGTATGTCGAGCGCTACCTGGAAGCCCTGGCCTCCCGGATAGGCTCAACCTACCTGGGTACAATTATCAAAGGCAATGGGGAAGGCACGCGCCTGATGCCAGATAAAATGAATAGGAAGTTATTTGACGGATTGAATGCCCTGGGAAAAAACTTGGCTGAAAAGGGCGAGCTGGATACCGAGATAATGCGGGAAATTGCCAGCCCTGAAAAATATCCCTGGATACTGGGACCTCTTTTCAGATTATTCTTAAAAACAAAAATATCTCACAATTACTTTGATAAGATGCTGGTTGAAAATAATGCTTACGATCGCCGAAATGACCGGCCGCTGTTAAACCTTCCATAACCTTGATCCCGGATGGCTATCCAACACCGGGAACCATTTATTGCTTCCCGTTTTCATTCCGGAGGCAGAAGCAGTATCTAGCAGGTATTGAGTTTTGATAAATTGTCTTGGGGCATGGTATGGGTTATTATTAGGGAAGATTTTGGAAAGGAATCAATAATAAATGAAACGAATTGGATTAATTCCTGTTATTCTTTTTAGCGGTTCACTGCTGGTGCTGCTGGTTATGATAACCTTGCGGGGGTTGGATAACCGTAATCAGCGCCTTTCCTTGGAACAAACCAACACCGCGGTGTTGATGACGCTGGAAATCCGGCAAACGGAAGATTCCCGGCCGACAATAACACCTTTGCCCAGTGAGACTGCCACACCAGAGTCAACAGCCGCTGTCCCGACTTCCGCAAACACGCCTGTGACGACCCCAACAGAGAGGATCCAGCCGACCTCTGAGGAAGGTTGTGACACGGCAGTATTTCTCGTGGACGTGACAGTGCCGGATAAAACTAAATTCAACCCCGATACGAAATTCACAAAAACCTGGCGTTTTCTAAATGATGGCACCTGTACCTGGACCACTAAATATAAACTTTATTTTTATTCCGGTGAAATCATGTCTGGCCCGGAAAGCCAACGGTTGACAAGTGTTCCTGTTCCTCCCGGGAAATCCATTGATGTCTCAGTAGTGCTGCGAGCTCCTCAAGAGGAGGGCACCTATAAAGGATATTGGGCACTGAAAAATGAAGCGGGCGTTCATTTTGGATTAGGTCCGCTTAATAATCCCTTTTACGTGGAAATTGTTGTCGGCTCATCAGAACACACGCTAACTCCTACACCCTGAGCAATATTAGATGTCAAGTACCCCATTCAAAGGAGGGTCTACGTGGTTAAAGCCATGATCTTTGATCTTGATGGCACTCTTGTGCAGACGGAAAAACTCAAAGCCCTGTCATACGCCCGGGCTGCTGTTCAACTGTGTCCACACGAGATTGAGGAATCGGAAGTGATTGAAGGATTTAAGAATGTGGTGGGTTTGTCTCGCCGGGAGGTTGCTGCTGCCCTGGTTGAGCGATTTAACCTCTCTGAAACTGCCGCAAAACTTATGGATGATTTTGGTGTGTCGACTCCCTGGCAGGCTTTTGTCCAGGTAAGGCTGAACATTTACAAGAAAATGCTGGCAGATCCGTCTGTAATTAAACAGAACCCATACCATGGCATTGTTGGCCAGCGCCCGCGAGAACAACTGTAAAGTAGGTCTGGCTACCATGTCTTATTGCCAGCAGGCTTCCCGCGTGCTGGATATCCTGGAGTTAGGCGATACATTTGATTATGTAGCCACCCGGGATGATGTTGAAAACGGCAAGCCGGATCCGGAAATCTATTTACTGGTCGCTGGGGAACTGGGAATTGATCCCGGGGATTGTTTGGTGATAGAAGATTCTCCCACTGGTGTTCAGGCAGCCCTGAATGCTGGAATGCTTGTCGTAGCCGTCAGCACACCCTTTACAATAAACGGACTTCATGCGAGCGGACTACTGCCAGAAGGCCATATTGTCGATTCGCCCCCCGAGCTGTTAAAAATTATTGACCATGTCATCAAGCATTCTGAATAGGATTCGATTATCGAAAATAAAAACCGCCCATATATCAAGTGCACCCCGTAAAGTGGACAAATAAAAAGAACCTGCCTGAAGACTTTAAGCCCTGATTAGTTTCAGGGAATGAATTCCTCAGACGGAACAGTCCTCAAGAACACCGGGCTGTCCAGAGGACTGTCCTAAAAGTGATTGGCACAGCCTCTTTTATTTAATAACGAGGATACGATATCTTCTCTACGCTGACCCCTAAAAACAGGACACAATAATAAAGACATTTTCTGCAATCAATACAGGAATCGTTTTCTTTTGAGATGCTCCCTCAACCGTCCCCGGGTGAGGTCAGGTTATCTTTGTGCCCGAGGATAGATACTGTGAGCACTGAGGTGAACCGATCCATGTTTACAGGATTGATATCCCTTCTACAGGCAAAACCAAGCGTTCCTCTGCAGGGACGCTTAACACTTCTCTAATCTGCCTGGGGATCCTCTAATTTAGGAAAAAAAACGGGATAGTATCTATCAGGACAATTAATATGGCTCCATATAATAACAATTTTCATTGAGTCGGTCTTGTTTTCAAGGGGGTTTGAATTATGTTACACTGAGATTGTTGAAAATATATTCTTTTAGCTCCTCGTTTATTGCTCATTTGAAATGATTAGCAAATCAAAGATTATTTTCATTGATAATAAAAGCCTTCCAACTGTAACATTTTTCCTTTTTCTTGCGTTCATATAAGTAAGGACCATTATGGCTCAACCGATAAAACCAGATCTGCAGTTGGTTCAAAAAGCTGTAAAAGGCAACCGCAAAGCGTTCACAACTTTGTTCGATCGGCATTTTCAATCGGTTTATAACTTTGCCTTGATGCTTTCCAGCGACCCTGCCTTGGCGGAGGACTTAACCCAGGAAGCTTTTATCCGGGCTCATGCCAAATTGCATAGCTTGGGTCCACCCTGGAACTTCAGGGCCTGGATATTCCGACTGACTCGCAATTATTTTATAGATCTCACCCGGAAGGATCGTAAAGTTGACCCGCTCGAGGAAGGCCTTCCAGTGAAGGCACCTGGTCCAGGTCCCGAAAGAGAAACCATGTCGATAGAAACGGCAGTCCGCGTTCAAAACACACTAAACAAGCTGAACACACAGCACCGGGAAATCCTGGTGCTGCGCGAGTTGAATGAGTTCAGTTATGCTGAAATAGGTGAAATTTTGAATATTCGCGACTCAAACGTCAAGGTTTCCATTCACCGGGCCCGGGCAGCCTTCCAGGAGAGTTATGGCATCCAGCTTTTGTTGGAAGATCCTGAAGGAGAATGCCAGGAAGTTGCCGGACTGCTGGGTTCACTGCACGATAATGAGCAGCTATTGGAACAGGACCGTTTTGTCAAAGAGCACCTCAAAGTATGTGGGGAATGCCAGCAACGCAGACAGCTGCTGATCGATCAATCTGTGGTCTTTGGCGCCTTTATCCCGGTTATCCCGCCCCAAGCCCTTGCTGAACGTATTCTTAAAAAGACCGCCGGTGTCAATACAGCTCAATCCACCCAAAAATCGAGTTTGATCAAAGGCCTTATGGGTTATGGAGGCCCCACCGCTGTTTTGGGCGTGATGGTGTGGATTGTATACAGTTTGATATTCAGCACACAAATGATCCTGCCAAATTTCCCCAATGCTGAGATCGAGAACACGCCTGTTGTTTTGGCTGGACCGGTTCCTACTGATACGGCCGCCCAACCCCCGCCCCCGCCTCCCGCGCCTCCACTCTCAGATCGCTGCAAGCCATTTGAGGATCTGGAGATCTCGCTGATCCTGTTGAATATCCCGGCTGAGACCATGATCCTGCCTCTTTATTTTAAAATTGAGGGCGGAATCCCGGGCCTTGGGTTAGAAATAGCTGATGATCCCGGCCCCTGGGAGTACAATGCCCTGCTGGGCAGCGTTGAATCCAATCTCTGTTCGCTGCAGGGTTTTGATGACAGGCTTTATTGTATGTTCACTATCCCAGATACCGTGTCGGGAACAGCCCAGAATCTGATATTGTTCATCAATGGGTGTGAGGATCCCATCATTTCCCTGCCGCAGGTTAGCATTCCTGAACCTTTGTCCGCTGAACAGATTTGTTTTCAAGATTTATCCGAACCAGATTGTGAAGCAGCTGGAGGCACTTATCAAAAACCGGCTATTAGGGCCCCTTTCTGTGACTGCCCTTAACTCACCGGCTAAGTTCCATTGGAATCCGGAATAACTTGCCTGAACTTCCCCAATTAGATCTGCCGGCCAAGATTTTTGTTTCGAGTTAATTCCTTTACCGTTATGTAACATTTCAGTTCCATATTTCGTTTTTAAAGTGAATGGGCATCATATCATTTGTGAAAATAATGACCGTCAATAAATTTCATCAAGCTCTTCAATATCCTGGAGGAAAAACATGTTCACTGATAAAAAAACCCTAATGATGGCAACAATCCTGATCGCTATAGCTGTAATCCTTTCAGGCTGCGGTCTATTTGGTCCTGTTCCCTGCTCAACCGGTTCCTTGATCACAAGGATTAATCTTGCCAATATCAACGGTCCGGGCACGGATATCCTGGAGCTTTCACCGGGCTGTGTTTACCAACTGGGGGTTGTTGACAATACCATCGATGGCAACAATGGCCTGCCTTCCATCACCACATCTATTGTGATTAACGGCAATGGGGCCACGGTCCGGCGCAGCACTACCTCCCAAAAATCCGCCATCCGCCTCTTCCACATCTCCCAGGGTGGCGAATTGGTCCTGAACAATATCAGGTTATATGACGGCCTGGGTATGGAACCTCCCGATGTGTCTATCCTGCTCCGCAATTCCGGTGGGGCTATATTCAACAAAGGGGTGCTGACAGTCAATAACAGCGACCTCGATTACAACCGGGCCACACAGAAAGGCGGCGGTATCTATAATGCCGGAACCATGACTGTGAATGCTACTACCTTCCAGAACAACGGGGTCAACATCCTCAATTCCCCCGGCGAATCCGGAGGAGCTATATATAACGTTGGCATCGCAATCATCCTAGACAGCACCTTCGTTGGCAACATCGCCAGCCAGTCGGCCGGAGCCATTGCCAATAGCTATGGCGGCATGATGACAATTACCAACAGCACCATCTCCGCCAACTCCACCACTCTCTCTGGTATTGCCAGCGGCGCAGCCATCATGAACTCAGGCAACCTGCATATCAGCTACACCACCATTACCTCCAATGCCGGGACCACATCCGGAGCAGTTTGGTCGGCAACAGACACGATCGAGATCACTAATTCGATCATAGCCGGCAACCTGCCCCAGAACTGCAGCTACCCCGCCACCAGCCCGACCGCGGGGCCCAACCTGGACAACGACGGCAGCTGCAGCGGCTTCACCATCAACGCTGATCCCCAGCTCGGCCCGCTGGTCAGCAATGGCGGTCCGACCTGGACCCATGCCATCACTCCCAGCAGCCCGGCTAAAAACGCAGCTGCAGGGACCTGCCCGGCAACCGACCAGCGCGGTGAATCCCGGCCGCACGGCTTTGCCTGCGACCTGGGATCCTATGAACTAACTGGCAACCAGAGTGGTCCTACAGCCCCGGCGGAGCTCAGCGGTATGGTTTATAACGATATCGACGGCGATGGTGTGTATACCCCCGGTGAACCCGCTTTTGCGGGTGTGGAGCTGGTATTGGGCGATGGCCTCTGTACTTTCGGCGGTACTTCACAAACCACTCTGAGCGCCTCAGATGGAAGTTATCAGTTTAACCTGCTTGCACCCAATGCGGGAACTTACTGCATCAGCATTGACCCACTAGTAGAACCTAACACTTCCATCCTGATCCCGGGAGGTTTTACTGAACCCACTGGCGATGAATACGAGATCACCATCACTGAAGGGCAGGACATGGCTGACCTGGATTTCGGTTGGGATTTCCAGTTCTCAGGATCGGATATACCGCCCAACCCGGTCATCACCAACGTGGTGCTGAGCACCACTACACCTCCCGACGGGGGATGGGTGGAGGTGGAAGTGACGATCGAGAACCAGGGCGCCTACCCGGCAGAGAACTATGAGCTGGTGCTGATCCCCCATTACGGCTGGGGTCCGCCCAACCCTGCTGGATATGTGACCTTGCCGAGTTTGATGCCCGGAGTTCCGCATACCGAGGTCTTTTCACCGGGTGTGCTCTACTCCCCCGCCGGAACCTATACCCTGCGGGTGCTGGTGACGGATGACT
>CAYUXO010000035.1:21231-23735 GCA_964448865.1 uncultured Anaerolineales bacterium | reverse complement strand
CTAACAGCATTGTATGTATTTCGGGAAATGGTGGTTATTTAAATAAACAACTCTCCGAGTGGTGGGTATAGTCCGTAGTCGAAGAGGTGGATTTAACGAAACCGCCCTTTCGACACCGTTCACCCTGCGACCGAAGGTCGTACCGAAGGGCTCAAAGAGCTGGTATGTTGTCGATAGGCAGCGCTTCACTTTGCTTCTCAGTGCCGCAATGACACTTATTCCAGACTCATGCAGAAGTGCCCGTCTTGAGCTCAGGCGGAAAACCAGCTACTGCGAGCAAGATTTACGGGAGAGCTGGTGCTCTCCCGTGAGCAAGCGGAGGAGCACCATTGCTTTATTCTCCCTTCTCTGGGTTGCAATGATAGTTGCTAGATTCAACTCATAAGTGCAATTTTGAAGGTTGAAATATTGTATATCGCTGTTATAAGGCGTTATACTTGGATTGAGTACCCAAACTGGACAAAAATATATGCCTACGCTGAACATTGAAAATAACCAATATTATTATGAAATCCACGGCGAGGGAGAGACTTTGGTCCTGATCCACGGATTGGGATCGAGCACCCGGGATTGGGAGCTGCAGGTGCCTGCTTTCGCCAATAATTTCCGGGTCATTACCCTGGACCTGCGCGGTCATGGAAAATCTGCAAAACCACCTGGCCCCTACAGCATGGCTATGTTTACAGAAGACACTGCTAGGCTGATCAAAGAATTGGGAACTGACCCGGCTCATATACTGGGTATATCCCTGGGAGGCATGGTCGCTTTTCAGCTGGCCATTGATCATCCGGATTTGGTACGGAGCCTGATCATAGTTAACAGCACACCGGAGATGGTAACCAGGACACTAAAGGAAAAAACCGCCATCTGGCAGCGGTTATTGATCGTGCGGCTGATGGGAATGAGAAAAATGGGACAGGTATTGGGGGACCGTTTTTTACCCCGTCCGGACCAGGCGGAATTGAGAGAAATCTTCATTGAGCGTTGGGCTGAAAACGATAAATCTGCCTATTTGGAAGCCATGAAAGCGGTTATCGGTTGGAGTGTTATCGAAAAATTGGGTGAGATCAGCTGCCCTGCTCTGATAGTTGGATCTGACGGGGATTATTTCCCAACCTCGGATAAGGAAACCTACACAAAGATGATCCCCGGAGCAGAGATGGTCATTGTCAAGGATTCCCTGCACGCCCTGCCAGCTGAAAAGCCAGCTGAATTTAACAAGATAGTGATAGATTTTTTGCTTGGGCTGTGACGGAATGAATACCAAAAGAAATATTAAAGGATATAACAGATTTCCTTGTTGACGATTCAATTTTCCTGCAGATCAGGATAATCCATTGATTATCAAGGTTATTTAAACTCATTAAGAAATCAAACAAATCCCCCGGGCATATTTCGACCTGCTAGTTGTCCGCCAGGGATATTCCGAATTGATATTGTTCGTCTGCAGATCATCCTTCAGGCTAGATTAATCCAGTTCCTCTCCAAATCAATGAATTAGCAAAACCTGAATATACCTGAATATACTTGTTGACAAAGGGGATTTATTAGTTTACGATGAGGTCATAGGACGTCCAACCTCTTTGTATTTCCGGCATGATTAGGCTTGTTTTCTTCAAGGTATGGATATGGCTATCACAACTGATACGCGCTTAAATCAAGTCAAAGCGCACATGCTCAATTACATTTCCCAAAATAAGCTCAAGAGAAATGATCAATTGCCGTCGGAGGCAGCGATTGCCAAAGAACTTGGGGTAAGTCGCAATACTCTTCGGGAGGCTTATATCTCTTTGGAAAATGAAGGAATTATTATTAGAAGGCATGGAATAGGAACTTTTGTTGCGCACCCTCCATACATTCAGGATTCTCTAAACGAATTTTCACCTTTTGCCCAAATTATCCAAAACGTTGGATATACACCCAGTTTCAAGACCTTATCAATGGAAACTGAAAAACCGCCAACTGAAGTATGCGATTTGTTTAATATGACTGCATCAGATTTGGTTCGCTGTCTGCGTCGAATTGTCTTTGCGGATAAAAAACCGGTTATTTATGCTGCTGATTACATTGCTCCTGAAGTTGACCAGTTGATTCCATCCTGGAAGGAGTTTGATGGCAATATGGTTGAACTTCTGTCAGGCATACTTGATGCGCCATTACACCAAATTCAATCCTATATCAGGGCAGCATCTTTATCTCCAGAAATCAGTGGACTTCTCGAGTTGCCGGCTGAATCCCCTATTTTGAGTGTTCGCTCAACCATATATACAGTTGATAATAAGCCAGTGACTTATAGCAAGTTGTGTTTTAACTCTGCCGTAATTGAATTGAATATTATTCGAATGATTCGAAAATAATGAGCCAAAATATTTATTTAGAAAGGAGAAGAGTATGAAGAAACAGAAACAGTATTATGTTTTTACGGTGATCTTGATCTTGGCTTTATTGGCAGGCGCTTGTGCGCCCGCGCCCGCCGATGAACCTGTTCAAGAAGAAGCCGCCCC
>CAYUXO010000035.1:14290-21131 GCA_964448865.1 uncultured Anaerolineales bacterium | reverse complement strand
CCTGCCGAAGAGGAAGAAGCTGCCGAAGAGGAAGAGGTTTCCATGGAGCCTGTAACCATCCAGGTTTTCTACCCGGTGGCTGTTGACGCCCCCATTGCGGCCATTTTAAATGGCTACATTGCAGAATTCCAGGCAGAGTATCCTTATATAACTGTTGAACCTGTATTCTCTGGTGGATATGGTGACGTGCAAACAGCAATCTCAACCACCATTGATGGTGGAGGAGAACCCCCTGCTTTGGGCGTTATGCTGGCTACAGCTCTTTATGACTTGATCAACGCGGATTACATTGCACCCCTGGATGGCTATATCGCTGAGATGGATGGCGGAGATGCTTATCTGGCTGATTTCCTGCCCGCTTTCCTGGCAAATTCTTATTCTGATGATCAACTCTGGAGTATTCCCTTCCAGCGCAGCGCTGTGGTTATGTATTACAACGTTGATATGTTTAATGCCGCAGGATTGGAATCTCCCACCAGCTGGCAGAGCTGGGCTGAAGACGCACAACTCCTCACTACCCAGGAAGGCGACGCCACAAATTGGGGTTTACAATTCCCGTCCGGATGGCCGTACTGGCTTTTCCAACCCCTGGCTATAGGTAACGGTCAGAATATCCTCAATGATGATTGCACAGTTGTGTTTGATGACCCAGCAGTAGTTGAAGCAGTTCAATACTATATTGATCTTTCAGCTGTTTATGGAGCAATGCCAGCAGGTGTGCAAGCGGTTTGGCCAACAGCCACAACTGATTTTGCCAGTGGTTCAACAGCCATGATCGTCCACTCTTCTGGTTCGCTAACGGGGATCATGGATCAGGCAGAATTTGAAGTTGGAGTGATGCCTTATCCTGGAAAAGAGATTGATACCTTTGCCAGTGTGCCAGGTGGTGGAAACTTCTATATCCTGAAAGGTGCCTCACAGGAAAAACAGGATGCCGCCTGGAAATTCGTGGAGTTCATTTCGCGACCTGAATATGTAGCTGATTACAGCATTAACACCGGCTACATAGCCAACCGGGCCAGCGCTTATGATACTGAGGCGATGCAGAATTATGTTGCTGGTGTACCTCAAGCGCTTAGCACTCGGGATGCTCTTCAATATGCCGGTGCCGAACTGGCTACCCAAAATCTTGGACAGGTCCGTGGAATATTCCACGACTATATCCAAAGAGCTTTTAATGGAGAGATGTCAGCCGTAGATGCTATGGCAGCCGCCCAGGCTGAAGCTGACGCAGCTCTGGCAGATTTTTGCCCCTAATCGACTTTTAATGGTTTAGTAATATAATAATGGGGTGACCACAGTACTGTTTTTTGGTCACCCTATTATTATAAGGAGCCTATCTTGAGCGTCCAAGCCTCTAGAAAAAGCTTTAAACCCCTCCCTTATTTGCTGATTGTTCCCACAGCCTTATTCGTGGCATTGTTCACTGCCTGGCCAGTTCTGCTTTCAATTTACCAAAGTTTCTTCCTACAACGCATGAATATTGCCCGCTTTCGAGAGCCGATTTTTTTTGGTTGGGGAAATTATGTTGATCTGTTTACTGATCCTTACTTCATTCAGGTTATCAAGAATACCTTCAGTTATGTTGTAGGCACTGTACCGATCAGCATTATCTTGGGTTTTTTGTTTGCTTTATTGGTCAATCGTAAAGTTCGTGGGATCGGGTTTTTCCGGTTAGCATTTTTTCATCCCATGGTTTTACCTATGGTCAGTGCAGCAACCATTTGGCTGTTCTTTTTCACACCTGATTATGGCTTGTTTAATTCCACCCTTCGCCTGCTCGGTTATACGGGACCAGAGAATTGGACGGGTAATCCCAACTTGGCATTATTATCTATTGTCATTGTTGCTATCTGGAAAAATTCAGGATATTATATGGTCTTTTACTTGGCCGGACTGCAAAATTTACCTAACGATGTTTATGAAGCAGCCGTCCTGGATGGCGCCAATGGCTGGCAGACCTTATGGAAGATTACCTTTCCTCTTTTGAGGAGGACAACTTTATTCATCACTATCGTCGCTTTTATTGATTCTTTTCGTACAGTGGATCATATCTTTGTCTTAACCCGTGGAGGTCCCAGCCGTTCCAGCACCGTGTTGTTGTTTGAGCTCTGGTTGGAGCGGTTTGAGTATCAAAACATCGGGGCATCAGCGGCGATCACGGTTATTTTTGTCATTATTCTGTTGGCGTTTACAGTGACCAATTTCATCACATCGAATAGAAGGGAGGCTTGAACTAGGCGTGAACAAGATACCTTTCCGACACTTTCCGAGGAATATTGGCAGCTGGTTAACCAACCTGCTGGCAACATTATTGGCTCTACTTTGGTCTGTACCTGTAATCTGGGCGCTCATTGCATCTTTTCGCCCCGCTAGTGATGCCATGAGCCGGGGTGATGTATGGTTCAGTTCCCGGCTCACTATTGAGAATTATGTACATGCCTGGTCGTTAGCTCCTTTTGGAAAATATTACATCAATACCATCGTTATAGTATTGATGATTTTGGCGGTCCAGCTGGTCACGATTGTTTTGGCTGGTTTTGCTTTCGCCAACTATGATTTTTTTGGCAAGGGCTGGATATTTTTCTTTGTTTTGCTTCAAATGATGATCCCTACCTCAGCTTTATTGGCACCTAATTTTGCAACAATAAGATGGCTAGGATTATTCGATACCCGCCTGGCAATTGCCATACCTTATTTTGGATCAGCATTTGGCACCTTCTTAATGCGCCAAGCGTTTATGAGTGTGCCGCGGGATCTTGTGGATGCAGGCGTGATCGATGGCTGTTCCTGGTGGCAATTGATCCTGAATGTTTATCTTCCGCCCTCGATTCCATCCTTGATAGCTTTTGGGCTCTCATCAGCTACCTGGCATTGGAACGAATTTCTCTGGCCTTTGATTATCACTATCAGCGATAAAAGCAGACCATTAACAGCTGGATTGGTGCGTTTTACCCAGCTGGGCGAAATTGGTGCTCAATGGTCGCTTTTAACTGCCGCAACCCTTATGGTGGCGGCCCCGCTTTTCATCACTTTTCTGATTTTCCAGCGAAGGTTTATCCAGAGTTTTGTTCATTCCGGGTTAAAGTAATCCAGCTCTATAATATATAGATCATCTAATATAAATTCTGCTTTGTACAGTCTGTTAGATATCTTTTAACTTAACCCATTTGATCTATTCGTTATCCATCCTAAAAGTCTTACCTAGCTACACAAGGATAAACCTATGAAAGTATCACTCGGTCCCCAAACATTGATTTTCCCAACTCCGGTATGGTGTGTCGGTACCTATGATAAAAATGGTCAGCCAAACGTGATGACCATTGCCTGGGGCGGGATCTGCTGTTCCAAACCTCCCTGTCTAACGATATCGCTCAGAAAAGCCACTTATACCTATGGAAACATTATGGAACGGGGTGCTTATACAGTAAGTGTTCCCTCAATTGAATTTGCTGCTGAGGCAGATTATTTTGGGATCGCCTCCGGCCGCGATGTGGATAAGTTTAAGCAGAGCAGATTAACACCCGTGAGGTCTGACCTGGTCGATGCACCCTATGTGGAGGAGTTCCCCATGATCCTGGAGTGCAAACTCCTGCATCATTTTGAAATTGGATTACACACTCAATTTATTGGGGAGATCATGGATGTTAAGGTGGACCGGGATTTACTGCTTGATGATGGAAACCCCGACATTTTAGAAGTATCCCCATTGGTATATGCAACCAAAGCCCGGGCATATCATAGGGTTGGGGATCTGGTTGGCAAAGCATTTCAGATCGGCAGGAGATTTTCGTGAAAGCAGAATACCGGGACATTCTTATCATCGATGGTGAACAAGTTCAGAGTGATCAAAAAACAGTCAAGTTGCCGTTTACTCATTTAAGCGCCATGGTAATCATCATCCGCCGCCAGGATGGGGCTATCCTGGGCGCACTTCATCGGACAGGAGGAAAATATGCTTTACCTGGCGGGGCAATTGGGGCAATTGATGATGGCGAGAGTTCAGAATCCGCGCTGGTGAGAGAATTGGAAGAGGAAGGCATCAAATTGATCGGCAGTGATGTTGGCTGGCAGGAACGTCTGGCGGTAGATTATTTTAGTGGATATAGCGAACTATGCCTTTGGTATCTTTTTCTGGTGGATGGTGTTGAACTAAGTGAGGATGAAGAGTTGCTGGATGTCAGGTGGATCTCGCAGGAAGAGGGCCCCTGGTATCCTGGCAACAAGGAGAAGTTCTTGTTAGCTTTGGGCCGATATCTCCCCCGGTATATCAACAAAAACCCAGCTTAAGAAACTTGATTAAAGGAGCCGAAAATGAACTCCCGGAAAGTCCTGGTTATCACAGACAGTGCAGCGTCGCTACCTGAATCACTCCGGCAGGAATTGGATATCCATGTCATTCCCCTCTGATTGATCTGGGATAATGAGAGTTTTCGGGATGGGGTTGATATTGATCCTCATAGTTTTTATCAACGCTTAAAAAAATCTGGTACCCTGCCGTCCTCAACACAGCCCTCCGTAGAGGAATTTAAGGAATTTTTACTCAAGCAATCCCCAGACTATGCAGGTATTGTTTGTGTACTGGCATCATCTCAAATCAGCGGCACTGTTGACAGTTCCCTGGCTGCCACGGATCAGCTGCCGGATATCCCGGTAAAGGTTGTCGATTCCCTTTTCTGTGCCATGGGCCAGGGATTAATAACTGCAGCTGCGGCCCGGGAGGCAGCAGCGGGTAAATCACTGGACCAAGTAGCTCGGATCGCTGAAAAAACCAGGGATGAAATGAACCTGCTGTTTGTGGTTGGCACGTTGGAATTTCTACATAAAGGTGGTCGAATTGGGGGTGCAAAACGCTTGTTCGGGACAGCTTTGAACATCAAACCAATTCTTCATTTTAAAGATGGATTAATCCAGCCCCTCTCGCACACAAGGACCAAGAAAAAAGGAATTCAAGAACTGCTGAATATCGCTGAAGAACGATTGGGATCCCGGACAATGGCTGAGGCAGCGATCGTCCATGTGGACTGCCTGGATGAGGGCAGGGCATTATTGAACCAGGTGCAGGAGAGGTTTAATCCTCCGCTTATCCACCTCTCTGATGTCAGTCCGGTTGTGGGAACTCATGTTGGTCCTGGAGCATTGGGTCTGGCATTTTATCCTGGAAGCTGATAATTAAGAACTGGCATGTGAAAATGACTCCTGTCACTATTTTTATCAGGGCGTTCGGGTACTAGATTATCCGGAGATATTCTTGTTATAATCGGTGACAATTGGGAGAGGATACAAAATTGATCCACTGCTGCTCCTCTGCAGCAGTTAAGTTCCCGGGAAGTTTGTGTTTTGAATCTATCCATTCGTCCCTATCGCGAGGATGACCAAGAGGACGTTATCAAGCTCTGGGAAAAAGTCTTTCCCAACGCCCCACCTCATAACAATCCTGCCAGAGATATCAAAACCAAACGAGAGGTGCAGCCTGAGCTGTTCATGGTTGCCTTGTATGATGACAAGCTGGTCGGCACGGTCATGGCTGGATTTGATGGCCATCGCGGTTGGGTGTATTACCTGGGCGTTGATCCTGATTACCAGCGGCAGAGGATAGGCACAGCGTTGATGAAGCGAGTAGAAGCGAAATTGATTGGTCTTGGATGCCCAAAATTGAATCTGCAAATTCGGGCTGATAATGCGGAGGTGCAGAGCTTTTATGAAAGTCTGGGCTATGATCCTGAAGACCGTCTGAGTATGGGGAAGAAGTTCTAACAAAAAAAGGAGTTTAAGATGCAAATTGTAACTGACAGTGGTACCGATCTGAATTTATCCAAGGAGGAAGCAGCCGAATATAATGTGCATGTCGTACCTCTCACCGTTACGCTGGATGGTAAATCTTACCTGGAAGGAATTGATATTGAACCGGGAGATTTTTATGACCTATTAGCAGCTTCAGATAATTTGCCGATCACCTCCCAACCATCTGCTGGTCAGTTTGCTGACCTCTACAGACGCCTGGCTGCCGATGATCCCGAAATACTGTCCATTCACATGACCTCTGGTTTAAGCGGAACCTTTAATTCTGCCCTGGCTGGTGCAGATCTGGTGCCCGAAGCTAATGTCACTCATGTGGATACCAAGACCTTATCAGCAGCAGCAGGCTGGCAGGTTGAAGCAGCTGCCCGGACCAATAAAGCGGGTTGGGCCTTGGATCGAATTCTGGATTTGATCAAACGAATTGGCGATTCTTGCGAAAGTGTCTATACTCTGGACGAATTGAAATACTTGATACACGGCGGCCGGATCAGTCACATGAAAGGAATAATCGCCTCCCTGATCAACATCAAACCGCTGATTGGTGTTGAAAAGGTAAACGGAACTTATTCACAGCTCGGCCAGGTGCGCACATTTAAGGGCGCGCTTAAAGGCCTTGTAAAACAGATCGAGAAGAAATTCCAATTGGGAAGCAAAATTCATGTCCAGGTGCTGCATTCTTTTAATCCAGAAGCAGCTACTTTCTTGAGGGAGCAGGTCGACAAACTCTATGATTGCACCTGGATGCCGATTGGTCCTATGTCCCTGGTCCTGGGAGCACACACCGGACCAAGTATGGTAGGACTTGGTTTTGGGGATCAGGTGATTTTTGACGAGATCCCGTAGTTGATCTACCTTCTATTCATAAATTTAAAACTGATCCATAGCCCCGGACTAATCCGGGGCTAAGTATTTAATAAGGATGCGTGATCCTGAGTCTATTCGATCCACTAAATTACCTGGATTTTCTGATCGTGACCTGAAATCTATAGGATCATGCATCCTGTAGATTGGACTGATGGACTTATATTATTTATATGAA
>CAYUXO010000035.1:5497-14190 GCA_964448865.1 uncultured Anaerolineales bacterium | reverse complement strand
ATATGAACCTTTATCGGGGATGCCAGCACCAATGCATCTATCGTGATTCCCGGTCGGATTGTTATCGTATGGGTGATTTTTCCCAGATTAGGGTAAAGATCAATGCTCTTGAGCTGCTGAAAGATGCGCTGCCCCGCAAGAGGATGCTTGGTACAATCGGGTTTGGGTCCTTGAACGATCCCTACCTGCCTGTCGAAAAACACTAACGTCTGACAGGCCAAGCCCTGGAAATTATCAACCGGTGACAATTTCCAGTCCATATTCTCACAAAATCCGATCTGGTGCTAAGGGATCTGGAAACACTTAAACTACTTTCCCGGAATTACAGGGTGGTTAGTTTTACGATCACAACTGCAGATGATAAATTGGCCGGCATCCTGGAGCCGGGAGCTCCTTCACCTTCGGCAAGGTCTGAATCCATGAGGAAGTTGGCGAAAGCTGGAATTCTGACGGGTGTTACCATGATGCCCATCCTGCCCTTTATTGAGGATGACCCGGAGAATATCCGCCGGATTATCCGGCAGGCGGGTGACAGCGGAGCCAGTTATATCATCCCATCATTTGGGATCACACTTCGTCCTGGTTCAAGAGATTTCTTTTATAATAAACTTGACGCATCTTTCCCGGGAATCAAATAAAAGTATATTCATCATTATGGTGAAGATTATCAATGCAGTCCACCGAACTGGCGTGAACTGAACGATCTCTTTTGGGAGGAAATCAATTCCCAGAACATTACCTCTAAAATGCCGGTATTTACACCAATCAAAAGAACTGGAATAAATACTCAGATAGCCCTATTTTCGGAATAAAACAACTCCGGGCTAAATAACAGGAGGAAGATAGAAATATGAACCAATTAATAATCTTAGATCCGGGGCAGACTGCACTGCTGGTGATTGATGTCCAGCGGGCATTATTCACCCGCCCAACACCTGTTCATGAACCCTACAAATTAATCGAAAAAATCAACGCATTGGTTGCCCGGGCTCATTTATATGGTGTTCAGGTTATTTACACCCAGCACGTTAACCAATCTTTCTTGAAGAAAGGCACCAGCGGATGGGATTTTCACCCAAACCTTTCTCATCTGGATTCAGATCTCACGATACAGAAGACCCAGGGTAATGCCATTCTCGAAACCGCGCTGCAAAGTATTTTGGAGGCCAGGAACATTAAAAATTTGATCATCACCGGACTGGTCACTCAGGGCTGTATCAGGGCAACATCTTTAGGCGGGTTGGAGATGGATTTCCGGGTTGTTTTGGTGAAGGGTGGACACAGTAATTACAACAAGGATGCCCCCCAGATAATCGAACAACGCGAGAAAGAACTTGAAGAAGCCGGAGTGGTGGTGATATCCCCCGAAAGAATAGATTTCAGTTAGGAGTAGGAAAATTATATATGACGATAGTTATTATGATCAACTGGCCCCTTTTTATAAATATATTTATAAGGATTGGGGGAGCCCATCATTGAAGATGGATGACTTATCCTTTTTGATCTGTGGGAGTTTGATGGTGATATGTACCAGATAACCATCTATATTCTGGAAGAACTGGAGGGGAAAGATCTGAAAACGATTGCCGTACGTGGGGGGAAATACTATCGTATAGAAATGGATGAGCTGGAACACCTTTTCCTTCAAGCAGGATTTCAACAGGTGATCACCATCAGGGATCGCTACTTTCAACATCTGCTGCTGGCTCAAAAAGAAGCCTGACCTGATTCTGTCAAAGATTTTTGTAAACCCAAAACAATTGTTTTTGCCCTCAAAAAAGCTATTTGTAAGCCCTTTATTAGGGATGGATGACCCCTGATAACAAACCTGTTAGGTTATTGAGTCCTAACCTCCCTTAATATGGAAGAAACAGTGACCTGGTGAATTTAGGCTAAAGAATTAGAGGGTTCCTTGGTGGTAAATTGTTTATGAAAAGTATTTTTTCTGTACCTGACTTTGCTGATCCTGCAAAACAGCGTCGAGCCAACATACTGGTTGTGACGCAGTTTGCATCGATTATAACGATCGTGCTCATCTTGGTCATTTCTTTGGCAATGGTTCCGGAACATAATGAAATTATTATCCAGGTTGCTGTTGGCGGCACAACCATTATTCTTTCATACTTATTATTGCAAAAAGGGAAGCTGGATGCGGCTGGCTGGACCATTGTCATTCTGGGTTGGTTGGTCCTCACTCTTGATCTAGCGTTTATCTCCGGTATAAGAGGAGTGAATGTTCTGGGGCAGGTCTTGATCGTGATGTTTGCAGGATTGGCACTCAGCGGAAAAACTGCTCTCTATATAGCTTTTATTAATATGACAGCTAACTTGATTGTTCTGTACCTGGAGCAGAATGGAATTCTGGTTCAACCTGCCCCGTTGCCAGCGGACATTACACGCTGGTCTATTCAAACCATCTATACCATTTTGGCAGCTATCTATATCTGGAGAGCGGACACAGTGATCAAGAGGACTTTATTACAATCTCTATCAACTGCAGATCGATATCGAGCGTTATTTGAGTGGACTAATGACGGTGTGGCAATAATGGACTTAAACTGGAAATTTTTGAGTGCGAATTCTCAAGCTGCTGCATTACTTGATTATTCAATACCCGCATTCAAAGAATTGGAATTTACTTCATGGTTCCCTACTGTCGGAATAGAGGGAATCGAAGAGACACTAATAGATATTTTGGAGGAAAAGGAAATACCAACTTTTGAACATGTTCTATACAACCGTTCTGGTGATGAGGTACCAGTGGAATTAAATATGGCAGTGGTCCCTGATAATTTGGGCAATCCCCAACATATTCAACTGATATATCGGGATATCACTGAACGAAAAGAATACGAAAAGCACTTAATCTACCAAGCATCCCATGACTCTCTAACCAATTTGCCTAACCGCAAGTATTTTGAAGATCGTTATTTGCAGATTCAAAACCAGCAAACAAATGACAAAAGATTAGTTGCGGTTCTGTACGTAGATATTGATGATTTTAAATCAGTAAATGATCAACACGGACACTCCGCTGGCGATCAAGTGTTAAAGGAACTTGGAAGCCGCTTACTAGGAGCAGTGCGAGAAAGTGACACAGTCGCCCGTGTTGGAGGAGATGAATTTATCATTATCCTTGAGAATATTCAACATAAGAGTAATATCAACACTATTGCCGAAAAAGTGATTCAGCGAATTTCAAATCCTTTTGATATTGGCAATGAGCTAGTTAATATTTCTGTAAGCATTGGAATTAACTGTACTGAAAAGTATAATCTTCCAGAAGTTGATTTAATTAAAACTTCTGATATGGCAATGTATCAGGTAAAGGAAGAAGGAAAAAACGCGTTTTGCTACTTTGAAAGAGAAGTCCAATCCTAAGCTATTTCTATCCAATAATCGCTGCACATCAAGCTAAAAATAATCCTGTTAGGAATTCAATGAAGGTTCTTTGATTCGTCCTTCATCATTAACACAAACAAGTACTGGTAAAAGTATCATTTGTTCAACTGCTGGTTATAATATGGATATAGCCAGCTACCACTTGGCCTATTGATCGATTCCTTGGTCCTTCCTCTTTATTAGGAGGTTGTTTGAAAAACGAAGTGATCCTTTCCTTGGGACATTTGACAAAAGCTTACGGGGATATCCTGGCTGTTAATGATCTAAATCTGGAAATCTACAAGGGGGAAATCCTTGGATTATTAGGCCCAAATGGTGCAGGAAAAACTACTACCATTAACCTTATTGCGGGAATCATAAAACCAGACAGGGGTCAGGTATTCTTTAAGGGATCTCCTATCCAGGATTCCAAAACCAACTATCTATCAGTGATAGGAATTTGTCCCCAGGAAAATGTTCATTGGAAAAAACTCACACCCGAAGAACAGCTGATATTCCTAGGCCAGATGTATGGCATGCCGCAGGCGCTAATTCGAGAGCGCTCTCAAATATTGATTGAGGTTTTGGGACTGACTGATGTCGCACGACGGTTGACTGGCAAGTTGTCAGGCGGCATGAAGCGGCGATTGAACATTGCCCTGGCCTTGATACATGATCCACAAATATTGATCCTGGATGAACCCGTGGCAGGATTAGATCCCCAGAGCAGGATCAACATCAGGGATTACATCAAATCGTTGGCAATCAATAAAACTATCATCCTGACCACTCACAATATGGATGAAGCCCATAGAATGGCTGACCGGGTTGCTGTGATCGATCTGGGGAAGTTGTTAGTGATTGATACACCAGATGCCCTGGTGGGAAAAGTGGGAGAAGGTGATGTTCTTGAGATTGAAATCGCCGGCCTTGGGTCCGGCAAGGAAGACATTGTTCTGGATCTGCCAGACCAAAGCCAAAAACTCCTTCTGGATGATATGCTGCAAATCCGGGGTCTGGATCTGGTTAATCATCTTCCAAGCATCCTTTCCAATCTGGAAAAATCAGGCATTCAAATCGGTGAGATCCGCCTCAGGAAAAACACTCTTGAAGATGTTTTTATTCAATTAACCGGGAGGAGGCTGCGGGAATGAAAGCCCTTATAATCTCCCGGAAAAACATCAAAGAACAAATTAGGGATATCACTACGCTGGGATTAAGCCTGGTAATAGGCCCGTTTTTTGTGCTTCTTTATTGGTTAATGATTCCCAGTGGGTCCACAACTTATGGGGTGATGATCCAGAACCTGGATCTTGGAATCCAGGGTGACAGGGCAGTCAGCATGCTGGAAGATTTGACCTACCCCAGCGGAGATCCCCTGCTAGATGTCTCCCTGGTAGAATCCCAGTCTCAAGCTGAAAATCTCTTACGGGATCGCGATGCGGAAGTTTTCCTGATCATTCCTGAAGATTTTAGCGATATCATTGCTTTGGTTTCCAGAGGAGAGAGGTCTGAACCGGCAGAAATCACATTGGTGGGTGACCTGACCAATCCTTATTATGCAGTTGGAGCGGTAATGGTGGGCAGTGTTATTGATGAGTTTGTCCAGCTCCAGACTGGAGAGCTGCGTTCCGTTCAATATTCTGAAATTGCCCTGGGTGCCTCTGAGGGGAGATCGGAATTTGACCTTTATATTCCTGGAATTTTAATTATATCTGTGGTCATGTTAGTATTTATTGTATCGATGGCCATCACTTCCGAAGTGGAAGCTGGCACCTTGAAAAGGCTTCAGTTGACAGGGATCAGCACACACCAACTGCTGATCGGTCTCAGTCTGCCGACCATCCTTTGGGGTATTCTGTCTTTGTTATTGACATTATTGGTGGCAATTGGCCTGGGATTTGAAAGTCAGGGATCAATATTGGCGGCTTTATTAATAGGGGCTATAACATCGGTTGCTGTGGTTGGGATTGGTTTGATCGTGGCTGCCTTTTCAACTTCTATCAGCCAGGCTTTTATCATTGCCAATTTCCCGCTGATCTTCTTTATGTTCTTTTCTGGAGGGGTGTATCCCATCCCAAGAATTTATCTGTTCCAGATCGGAGGAATAAATGTCAGTATCTACGATATTCTTCCGCCAACCCATGCTGTTGTTGCTCTTAATAAGATCTTGACCCTGGGAGAGAGCTTATCAGGCTTGGTTTATGAATTATCATCCCTGGTGGTTTTATCCCTGTTATTTTATGGTGTCGGTATCTGGTTATTTAAGCGTAAGCACATGCGTCGGGCAAGCTGATGGCATTTAACCAGTTTATTCCAGGACTAATGTACAATAAATACATCCTATTTGCCCTGGAATAAATATGACTGGTCGCTACCACATAGATCCAAAAACATACTCCATCCAACAATTGAAACAAGACTTACAGTCCAGGGATCTAATTCCCAGCCGGAAACCACTCAAAGAAGGGATTCAGGACATATTTGATATCCTCGAGGCGGCTGGTAATAAGAACCTCGAGGACCTAATTAATACCCTCAAGAATAAAAAGAAATTAGAGGTTCTGGCAGGATCAACAGGGATAGAAACAAATTATCTGATCTTATTAAGAAGAGAAGTGAATAGTTATCTTCCGAATCCTGTGCCCCTGGGTAAATTTTCAGGGTTCATTTCGGATGATCTAACAACCCTGGCAAAACATGGTATAAGAAACCCCAGGCACTTATTTGAGCAAATTGAAAACGAGGGAGATCTTCAAACTTTATCAAGTAATACTGGAATAACCCAAGAAACTTTGGGAGAGTTGTTGAGTTTGATCAGAGACTGACTTAAATATGCTTTGGTACGGATTCCAAGCATCCTTTTTGGAATTTCCAGGCTTATTATATGATACGCCTTACGGCTTACAACTTACGGTCTTTCGGAGGCAAACATGGCTTTTGACGAAGATCTGGCGCAGCGGGTCAGGGAGTTATTTAACAATCGCCTTGGATACGAAGAAAAGAAAATGTTCGGGGGAATCGGTTTTCTATTGCATGGAAATATGGCCTGCGGTGTGATACGGGAGGATCTGATCGTGCGAGTTGGCGCTGATAATTATACCGACGTTCTTCTTAAGCCAGATGTGGAGCTATTTGATATGACGGGAAAAGCGATGACCGGATGGGTTGTTGTCAAAGAACCTGGATACCGGTCTGACAGCGATTTGCGCGATTGGGTAACGCAGGGAGCAGAGTATTCCCTGTCTCTGCTAGCTAAATAACCTAAGGCGATGACAGACCACCGTTTGGTTTACGCGCAGCACGCAGATCGTTATCAACAGCTGATTTCCAGGGAAGACTACCAGGGAAATTTACTGCCAGCTCTGGAGCAAATTCTCAGCCTGGGTGGCCTGGATGTGTTAGATCTCGGCGCAGGAACCGGGCGATTAACCCATCTGCTGTCTCCCCTGGTCAATTCCGTCCATGTTTTTGATCTCTCACCCCATATGCTGGCTGTGGCAGCAGGACATCTTCGATCCAAGGGTTATTTAAACTGGTTGGCATCTGCGGCAGATCACCGATGGATACCACGGGCATCCAATTCTGCCGACCTGATCGTTTCCGGATGGAGTGTTTGTTATCTGGTGGTGTGGGCTGAGGATAATTGGGAAAAAGACCTTGATCTTGCCCTGCAGGAAATGAGGCGGCTGCTCCGGGCAGGGGGAACTACTATCATTATTGAAACATTGGGAACCGGCACCGACAAACCTGACGCTCCCGAGAAACTCAGGGATTATTTTAATTATCTCGAGCTGGCAGGTTTTCAACAGTCCTGGATCCGGACCGATTACCAATTTCAGAACCGGGATGAAGCAGTCGATCTTGTTGAATTCTTTTTTGGTCAGGAAATGCTGGAAAAACTTATTCCCGGGGAGAAACCTGTACTTCCAGAATGCACAGGCATCTGGCACCTGACAACCGATCGGGGAAATCCCTTATGAATCGGCGCAGGTTGGCTTTGATTGAAGCCCTTCTGGTCACAATAATTTGGTCCTCAACATTTGTGATTGTGAAGATGGGTTTGGAAAGTCTGGGCCCCCTCACTATCGCTGGGCTGAGGTACTTAATTGGATCCCTGGTATTGGTGCCATTTTTAATGTTGAGGAGATCTTCCAGAGCTCCTGTCTCAAAAAAACTGTGGCCGAAATTGATCCTGATTGGCATCAGCGCCTATACAATCGGAAATGGGGCTTTATTCTGGGGGTTGAAATACATTCCAGCAACAACAGGATCGTTTTTGATGAGCATGATTCCCCTCTTAGTTTTATTCGGGGGAGCAATTCTATTGAAAGAAACCCCTACCCGCTGGCAGATCCTGGGAGTATTTATATCCCTGGGCGGCAGCGCCTTGTTTTTCTCTTCCAGCCTGCTTCCTGGAGAGCCCCAAGGATTAGTGATCCTGATTATTGGCTTGCTGGGTTTTATGGCTTTCAGTTTACTGGGAAGAGGTATCGCCCGGGATAAACAATTGGATACCCTGAGATTAACAACCTTGCCATTATTGGTCGGAGGAGCTGTCAGTTTGATCCTGGCTTTTATCGTTGAGGGGGTGCCTTCTTTCACCTGGAATGGGCTGCTGATTGTGTCCTGGCTGGCAATTATCAATACAGCCATAGGCTACATGCTGTACAATCATTCACTGCAGGAATTAACCGCATTGGAAATGAACATGGTCATGAATTTATCCCCGCTTTTTACCGCTTTGCTGGGATGGATGCTCCTGGGGGAAAATCTGTCTACCCTTCAATTTATTGCCATGTTGGTGATGATTGCCGGCGTGATCCTGGTTCAGCGCGGAGCCAAATCCCGAAATTCTGAACACCGATCAGTGGAAAACCCATGAATTTGATTCCACTCTTGATCCTTATCCTGCTGGTTATATTCATCTCAACTTTGCTGCGATCAGCATTTGGTTTCGGCAATGCTCTTATTGCTATGCCCCTGCTGGTTCTGCTCCTGGATTTAAAAACAGCCACTCCTCTGGTGGCCTTGGTCGGGATTGTTACAGCGCTGGTGATGCTCTTGAGGGAGTGGCACCAGCTGGAGATCAGGGAAGTTCTTTCCCTGCTGCTGGCATCTCTGGCAGGAATCCCGGTAGGATTGTATCTCCTGGTATCTCTGCCTGAAAACATAATTAAAGGAATTCTGGGCCTGGTTTTGATTTTATTTGGAGTTTTTAATCTCACAGGAATTACACTTCCCAAACTCAAAAGGAAGTGGCTGGCGCTTCCCTTTGGATTCTTTTCAGGGATCCTGGGCGGAGCCTATAA
>CAYUXO010000035.1:0-5397 GCA_964448865.1 uncultured Anaerolineales bacterium | reverse complement strand
GATCGATTCAATCAGATCTTGCATATATTTTTGATTCTGTTGGGATTCTTGATGTTTATTTAATGCAACTTATTCTGCGGCAGATTTACCCTCTTCTCCTAAACTCATTAGCGCCTTGGAGAAAAACCCTCCGGTTCCGAAGGCCAAGGTGAGAATACCACCCATAATGTACCAGATTTGAATTGAGATAAACTCAGAAATGGGCCCGGCCAGGATCAACCCCAGGGGGGTCATGGCGCTGGCCAGACTGCCCACCAGGGTAAAATACCCTGCCCCCTGCATGGCCGGATCCACCGAGCTCTGCAGGATGGCGTTGATAGGTCCATTGGTGATTGTGATCATAATGCCAACAAAAAGGATTCCGGTCATGGCCATGACCATCATGGTTTCTGATGCAAAACCAATCATTCCTAAACCAATTGATAAACCAATTAAGCCCATCTGGGTGGTATGAATCTTTTTCTTAAATCCGCCCCAGATACCCAGCAGCGCACCCCGGCAACCGCGCCAATGCCAAAAGTAGAATTGAACCAGCCCAGCTGCAGCGCACCACCGCCAAAGTGTTCCCGGACCAGCAAAGGGAGCAAAGTAAAGGTTGGGGTAATGATCATATTAATGAACAAAGCCATCACCAGAAGTATAATAAGCCCCGGCCAGGTTCTGACATAACGGGTACCTTCTTTAAAATCATCCCAGACCGATGCCACCAAATTCTCTTTTTTGGAAAGATTCTGGTTATCTAGTTGGGGAATCGCAATAAAGAATAGGGGAATAATTGCAAACAGGGCTGATCCAACATCTATTGCCAGGACTCCCTCTATAAATAAGACTTCCAGCAGCAGGGCTCCCAAAGGCGCCGAGATGATGTTTAGCCCGCTGTAGAGCGATGAGTTTATACCCTGGACCCGGGATTAAGTGTTCATCCGGAACCATCAGGGAGGTGCTGGTAGACATGGCCGGGCCGTGAAATCCACCTTCCAGGGCTCTTAGGAATAAAGTGACATAAACCATCCAGACCTGAGCCCAGCCCATATAAAAAGCATAGGCCAGTACTAAAGTCACCAGGGCGATCCCGGCATCCGCTATTAATAAAATCTTTCTGCGGTTCCAGCGATCAACCAGAGCTCCCACAAAAGGGCCCAGGACCACCATGGGAAGCAGGCCCACCAGAGATGCAGTTGTCAGACCAACAGCGCTTCCGGTAATTTTAGTCAGCCACCAGATCAGAGCAAACTGCACCATCTGCCTTCCCATCAGGGAAATGGCCTGCCCGGTCCGGATCGTGAAAAAGGGAGCCGCCCAGGATTTGTTTTCCCTGGATGTGTTGTCAGTGTTATTCTCCATAGTTTTCCTTTTGTTTAGCCCGGTTTTGAAGACTGTAAATAGTGATTTTATCGCATATTACACTGAGAAAAAGGACAACATTGCTACCTAAGGAAGATTTCTTAAGTATCGATATGATTAATCCGGGTCAGAGAATAATCGGTATAATGAAATTAAATAGCAAAGGATAAAGCGAATTGATGACAGTTGAAATAAAGCAAGCCTATCAAAAACCCATTAATGGAGATGAGATCATCACCAGGATCGGAGCTACTCCAGTTACGATCCGTGGATTCAGCTGGATTCCCCTGACCCAACTTTTTACCTGGATATTTTTCACAAGGAATGCGTCTAAAAGAAAACCCGACAGCTCTTTTTTCCGCTGGTCGAGTGAAGGGTTCCTTAAAATGGCTGTGATGCTGGGATCCGAATGGTGCCATAACCTGGCTCATTTAGTTGCTTCAAATCTGATTAATAAACCAATGGATCAGTTCAGGATCCAGTTTGGTATGCCCCGCTGTGTTTATCATGAGATCAATGACCTGGATCTGACTCCCCGCCAGCACCTCATCCGTTCCCTGGGAGGACCGGTGATCAACTTGATCCTGCTTCCCATCACAGGATTTTTCCGGTTGGAAAGCAAGCTAGATTCTATTGTCGGGGAAACAGCTAAAACAGCCTACCAAACCAATTTGTTTCTCAGTCTGGTTTCCCTTTTGCCCATCCCGGGGATTGATGGCGGTCCGATCTTGAAATGGAGTCTGGTGGACCGGGGCTGTTCTGTCGAAGAGGCAGACGAGGTTGTTCGGAAAGTGAATGGGCCCTTGGCGATTCTATTGGGCTTATTCAGCAGCCGGGCATTTGCCAAAAAGAATCTTCTGGCAGGAGCACTAAGCGGAATGTTGGGCCTGATATCCTTGAGTATCTTCGCAGGTTGGCTGAAAGAAGAAGATGTTCCTCTATAATCCGTTTGCAAATTAATATCAGTTACCTATTAATTTATAGGAGGATTTATGAAGCTTTCAATAATCACTGGGGCGCTGGTAGCACTGCTGACAGGAATCGCGATTGCCTCACAGGCGACTTTAACCAGCCGGGTGGGAGCCCTGATTGGAGATCTCAAGACCGGGATCTTAACCAATACCATGGGGGGAATTGCTGCCGCATTCTTAATGCTGATCTGGTTGATCCGGGAAGGTCCCGAGACCTGGAAAGTGCCCCCGATGGCCCTGGGGATCACAGCCATCTCAGGAATCCTGGGAATATTGATCATTACCGGGATCTCATTTTCACTGCAGCGGGCAGGAATAGCGGCTGGTTTAGCAAGTGTCATCCTGGGACAATTAGCGCTCTCAACGGTTATTGACACCGTCGGATTGGGGGGAGTTGAACCGATTCCCTTGACCACAGCCAGGATCCTGGGACTGGGAATTACGGGAGTTGGCGTGTATTTATTATTGCCTAAAGCTTAACTTACAAGATCTTAGGAGAATTGAATGTCTATTGAATATCGAGAATTAGGGAAAACAGGAATTAAAATATCCCCGATTGGTCTGGGTGTGATGCAGTTTGCAGGAGGCAAGGGTGTGTTTCAAGCTATGTTTCCGGCAATCTCTGAAGATGATAGAAATATGATCATCCAGGCAGCGCTGGAGGGCGGCATCAATTGGTTTGATACCGCTGAATTGTACGGCGCGGGCCAGTCGGAAAAATATCTGGCAGCATCCCTTCAAGCAGCGGGCGCTAAAGACCCTGATGTGATCATAGCCACCAAGTGGTCGCCATTTTTTCGATTTGCCAGCAATATCACTAAAACTATCCAGCTCCGGTTAGATAACTTAAACCCTTATAAAATTGATCTGTACCAGATCCACAATCCCTGGTCTTTTTCACCTCCTGAAAAAGAGATGGAAATGATGGCAGAACTGGTGAATAAAGGGAAGATATGCTCAGTAGGTGTAAGCAACTTTAATCCCAATCAGGTGCACCGGGCTTTTTCAACCCTGGATAAATATGACATACCGCTGGCGTCCAACCAGGTCCATTACAACCTGTTGAACAGGCAAATAGAAACCAATGGGATTCTAGACACAGCCAGGGAGCTGGGCCTGACCATCATCGCCTGGTCTCCCCTGGCATCGGGATTGCTGACCGGGAAATTTCACAAGAACCCGGATATCTTAGCCCGAACCCCAGCAGTCCGCCGGAAAAGACTGGAAAACCAGCTGGCAGAGAGTCAGCCGGTGATTGAAGTATTGGATGAAATTGCTGGAAAACATAACACAGAACCAGGCCAGGTAGCTTTGAGCTGGGTGATCTGCAACCAGGGAGACCTGGTGGTGGCGATACCTGGTGCCACCCGGGTTGGCCATGTCGAGGAAAGTGTCGGGGCTATGAAACTGCAGCTATCAGAAGTGGATCTCGCCCGTCTTGACAAGGTCTCCCGGTCTTTCCGGGGGGAATAATAGGCGGGGAATCCTAACCCGGGCTATGAAATCCTTTTTTCCAATCAAGAAAAATGGAGCTGTTCGTGAATCAGGCTGTCAATAATTTTCCCTATAACATCATATCTAAGATAAGTTATAATGTCACAGCCCAGATCAAGGCTTGTGGAATAACTTGTTTGTTATTTCAGATCGGTTTAATGGTTGTTTGGAGGCAGGAAAGGGAAAATATGCCTATTCGGAATACACCAAAAAGAAAAAAACGGAGCTACCCCCCCTTCTGGGAAAGATTCATTCCGGTTGCCTTAATACTTATCGTGGGGATCATCGCCTTTTTAATTTACATAACGATTAGAGTTGCCCTGGGACTGGCAGCTCTGCCGTTCTAATCACGGGGATATCCCGCAGAACATAATTTTATTGGAGGGATAAGCACATGAATTTTATGAATACGATTTTACCTTTTGGATCCAGCCTGGTCAGCTTCGGTTTTGCCGTAGTGATCCTGCGCAGGTATTGGGAACGAAAAGGATTACACTTGCTGTTATGGGGTATCGGGATGATTTTCTATGGAATCGGTGGATTCTGTGAAGGTTATTATGGAGCCTTTGGCTGGAACTCGACCGTATTTCGGATGTGGTATTTGTTCGGAGCGATCCTGGTGGCGGCCTGGCTTGGCCAGGGAACTGTTTACCTGCTGGTAAAAAAATCCTGGGCTCACGGATTGATGGTTATCTTGATTCTGGGATCAATTTACGGCGCATATAAGGTGTTTGGGGCAGAACTTGATCCAACATTGATGACATCCTCCCTGCACACCGGCAGTGAAATGAGCGGCCATGCTATTGTTACGTCGGGTGTGCGTTCCTTAACCCCGTTTTTTAACCTTTACGGAACGGTTGCTCTGGTTGGCGGCGCTGCCTATTCAGCCTGGATTTTCTGGCGCAAACGAGTCCTGCTGCACCGATCGATCGGCAATATCTTAATTGCAGTGGGCGCAATGCTGCCTGCTTTTGGCGGCACCTTCAGCCGGATGGGATTTAGTGGCGCTTTATACATCAGCGAGTTCCTGGGTGCAATTTTGATCTTTGTTGGATTTGTCAGGGCTACCACACCGATTGAAGAAACAGAATAGTTAAATTATCAAGGTTTTAATTCAAACCGCCCGGCTTGCGGAAAGCCGGGCGGTTATTTTTTTTTACCTTACTGCTTCAATTTCTTGATGCATCCAGGTAAGTAATAAAAATCCTAGACAGGTTTTACGTCAATTGCCTGGAGACCTTTATCGCCTTGCTCAACGGAAAACTCAACCTGCTGTTCCTCGCTGAGGGATTTGAATCCTTCCATCATAATAGCTGTGTGATGTACAAAAACATCATCACCGCTTTCGCGGGAAATAAATCCATAACCTTTTGCATCGTTGAACCATTTCACGGTTCCAATTTCTTTTTCGGACACTTTTGTTACTCCTTAGTACATTTGATAGAATTGAAGCAGAGCGTTTAGTACAAAAAACTGCCCAGTTTCCGCAAGTTTGGGCAGTTTACATTAGTGCTACCGGTACCTACTTCATCTTAACGGTCGTAATATAGCATATAGGACTGCTTAAGTCAATCCTCAGCAGATTGAT
>CAYUXO010000034.1:0-23957 GCA_964448865.1 uncultured Anaerolineales bacterium | reverse complement strand
TGGAAAAACCACCACCACCTTGCTGGTTGGGAAGATGGTTGAAGATGCCTATGGAAAAGAACAGAGCTGGGTCGGTGGAAATATTGGCAATCCATTAATTGCTGTATTGGATCAAATCAAATCAGATCATATTGCTGTTATGGAGCTGTCAAGTTTTCAGCTGGAATTAATGACCAAATCTCCTGCGATTGCTTGTGTAACGAACGTCACACCAAATCATCTTGATAGGCATGGGACCATGGAAGAATACATCAGGGTAAAAACCCATATTCTTGATTTCCAGACAGGAACTGATGTGGCTGTGTTGAATCGTGAGGATCTGGGATCCTGGAATCTTCGCTCCCGTGTACAGGGAAGATTAGAAAGTTTTGGAGTTAATAAACCGGGGCCAGAACAGGCAGGCAGTTATCTGGAAGGGAAAAATATTTGTTACTGGGATGGAAAATCATCCCGAATTCTACTGCCAATCCGCAGCATTAAATTGCGTGGAGAGCACAATCTTATGAATGTCCTGGCAGCTTGTGCTATTGCCAAGGTGGCGGGAATCTCCGAAGATTCCATCAAGAAGGGCGTAGAAGCCCTGGAGGGAATTGAGCACAGGCTGGAATTTGTGCGTTCCTGGCATGGGGCAGATTGGATCAATGATTCCATTGCTACTGCTCCGGAAAGATCTATCGCAGCTATTCATTCCTTTGAAGAACCTCTGGTATTGCTGGCGGGCGGAAGAGATAAGGATCTTCCCTGGGATGAGTTTGCTGATCTAGTGCAGGAACGGGTAAAATCAGTAATTTTATTTGGTGAAGCAGCAGATCTAGTAGAAGATGCTTTGTTATTAGCCCAGAAAGAAGGCAAGCTGGGTGTGCCTTATATTAAGTGCGCCGGATTGGAAGATGCGGTACAGCAGGCTGCTGAAATTATCCAATCCGGTGAGGTGGTTTTATTATCACCGGGAGGAACCAGCTTTGACGAATTTGAAGATTTTGCAGAACGAGGAGAGTATTTCAGGAAATGCGTTCAAAAACTGAACTGAAATCTAACTCGTCCAGTTTTGATCTGGCGATTGATATACCTTTCCTGAGCATTGTAGCGTCACTGCTAGTCTTTGGGCTGTTGATGCTTTATTCCGCTTCCTGGGATGTTTCCTGGAAAGCTTTTAAGGATGTAAATACCTTCTTCACGCGTCAGCTGATCTGGTTGGCTATTGGTTTAATCTCAGCAGTTTTCCTATACTTTATGGACTACCACCGTTGGGCCCGGAATCGCCTGGCTGTTGCTGCTATTGTTTTTACAGTTGTCTTGCTTTTACTGGTTTTAATTATTGGTGACCGGGCCCTCTTGGGTGGTAAATCTGTTCAGCCATCTGAACTGGCAAAGATTGTCATCGTGATCTACCTGGCTGTCTGGTTGGAAGCCAAGGGAGACATAATCAAGGAGATCAATTTCGGAATCATCCCTCTGGCATTGATCCTCGGTACAGTTGGCGGCTTAATTGCCATCCAGACGGATCTCAGCGCTGCAGTCACTATTTTTATTCTCGGCTTGCTGCTGTTTTATATGGCAGGAGGTTCATTGCTGCAAATTCTGGTACTGATGGTTGTGTCCACCGGCTTGGGTGCAGTTATGGTGGCTCTCCGAAAACCTGAAATTTATCAGCGCATCCAAGATTTCTGGGTAGGCATTCAGGATATCAATAATATTGGATCAGAACAAATAGCGAAATCCTTTATTTCTTTTATTGATGGTGGTTGGTTTGGCGTAGGACTTGGAAGGGGCGTTGCCAAGCTGGTACTGCTTCCTGTGCCTCACACTGATGGTATTTTTGCAGTTGTTGGTGAAGAACTGGGGTTTATGGGTGCAACCATGTTAGTGATTTTATTTGCTCTATTGCTCTGGAGGGGCATGATTATTGCCAAAGAAGCTCTCGATGGTCTAGGATCAATCTTAGTTGCGGGATTGGTCTTCTGGATTGTATTCGAAGCTTATCTAAACATCGCTGTAATTATAGGGCTGCTGCCAGTGGCCGGGAATCCATTGCCATTTGTAAGCCAGGGAGGGTCAAACCTGGTGGTTACATTGTCGGCAGTGGGAATTATCCTGGGTGTTGCCAGGAGCACCGAATTGGAGCGGAGAAAACAGGAACGGAGGTCATTAGGTGCGGTTGTTAATTTGCGCGGGCGGGACAGGCGGGGGAGTGTACCCCGCTTTAGCCGTCCTGCAGGCACTAAACGATCTTAACCCTTCCTGGAAGACAGCTGGTGCTGTTCTCTGGGTCGGCGGAGAAGATGGTATGGAAGGAGAAATTATCTCCAGACAAAAGATTGATTATCAGGCCATTCCAGCCGCTGGTTTACACGGCGTGGGTCTGCGAAACCTGCCTGGGAATCTGGCTCTTTTGTTACGGGGTTATCTGAAAGCCAGACAGATCATCAGGGAATTTAAACCTGATGTGATGCTGTTTACTGGTGGTTACCTGGCTGTGCCAGCCGCTTTTGCCGGAAGGTTAGTTCCCAGTCTGGTCTATATCCCTGATATTGAGCCGGGTCTTGCTATTAAGACAATTGCAAATCTGGTAACTTCAATTGCCGTTTCTGTTGATCAGACCAGGCTCTACACACCGGCTGGAAAACCGATCCTGGTAAGTGGTTATCCGGTTCGTTTAAAGATGCTCAGCTGGACCAGGGAAAAAGCCTTCAAATCATTGGAATTGGATCCAACTATCCAGGTCCTGCTGGTTTTTGGTGGAAGCAAAGGTGCCCGATCCATCAACCGGGCATTAAATAATATATTGCCGGACTTGCTTAAAGATATGCAAGTTGTCCATATAACAGGAACTCTAGATTGGGATGAAATCAAGGAAAACGTTAAATCACTCACAGAAATGGAACAGAGGAACTATCGTGTTTATCCGTTTTTACATGATCAAATGGGAGCGGCATTGAGGTCAGCTGACCTGGTTGTTTCCCGCAGCGGGGCTTCTGTCCTCGGTGAGTACCCCATGTTTTCATTACCAGCGATCCTGGTTCCTTACCCGCATGCCTGGCGTTATCAAAAGACCAATGCAGAATATTTAGCCCGGCAAAATGCGGCAGAGATCATTGAAGATGCTGCTTTATCAGAAAAACTTCTTGATACAGTTCAATCCTTAATGAGAAATCCTGAAAGACTGGCTTTGATGAGTTCAGCTATGAAATCTCTGGCCCAGCCTGAAGCCGCAGAAAAAATAGCCCGCCAGCTTTTTGAATTGGCAGGAATTGATCCAGGAGGAGAGAGCATATGATCTCCATCCTGTCTGCCTTCTGGATGTTCGTGATTTTGTTTGGATTAATTGGCGCAATGCGTGGCTGGGCGAAGGAATTATTAGTGGTATTCAGCATTATCTTAGCCTTATTCCTGATTTATGTGCTGGAAACTTACACAGCTTTTATAGTTCCTTTTGAAGAGGTTTTAAGTCAGGTAGAGAACTTGGTCCCCGGGGCTGCATTTCAATCACTACCTGACCCAATCCAGAGTCAGCTCAAGGTCCAGTTTTGGTCCCGGGCAGCGATAGTTGCGATCCTGGCCTTTTTTGGTTATCAGACTCCCAGACTGGCCGTATTGAAGGATAAAGCCCGCCGGGAAAAGATTCAGGACGTGCTGCTGGGAGCAGTGTTGGGATTAGGGAGTGGATTTTTTATTGTGGGGACTCTCTGGTTTTATATGGAGGCAGCCCATTATCCATTCTCCCCCAATATCATGCCGCCCCAGCCGGGAACTCCGTTGGGAGATGCAGCTCTAGCCGCCATAAAATATTTCCCGCCGGTGTTTGCCAGTAATCAGATTGGATTATTCTTCTCGGTTGTGGTTGCTTTTATGTTTGTATTGGTGGTGTTCATCTGATGAAGCATATTCATTTTATCGGCATTGGAGGGACTGGATTGTCCGCAATTGCAAAAGTGCTCCTGGAACAAGGTTATCAGGTGAGTGGATCCGATCTCACGGTTTCCGCTCTGTTCGAGGGCGTTAAAGCTGCCGGCGCTAAAGTATTCCAGGGCCATCAGGCTGAGAATATCCAGGGAGCAGACCTGGTTGTTCGATCATCAGCGATTCCAGATGATAATCCGGAGATTCTGGCAGCCAAATCAGCTGGAATCCCGGTGTTAAAGAGGGCTGAGTTTTTGGGGCATTTGATGGAAGGCAAAAATGTGATAGCGATTGCTGGAAGCCATGGGAAAACCACCACAACATCGATGGTGAGCTGGATATTAACAGCTCTGGATCGTGATCCTTCTTATATTGTTGGCGGGGTGGTGACAAATCTTGGGACCAATGCTAAAGCCGGTACGGGAAATGATTTTGTGATTGAAGCGGATGAATATGATCATATGTTCCTGGGGTTGAACCCGGATCTGGCTGTTATCACCAATGTTGAACACGATCACCCGGATATTTTTCCCACGGAGAAATCTTTTGAAGATGCTTTTAAGGGTTTTGTGAACAAATTAGGATCCAACGGGATGTTGGTTCTTTGTGGAGAGGATTCCGGAGCCATGAAATTAGCCTCTGAACTGGAAGAAGAACAGAATTTAGTTATTTATGGTTTTGATAAAAAAGGAAGGGAATATATAGCCCGGGATGTGCAGGCAATACCTGGAGGCGGTAGTGAATTTGATTTATCTATCAATGATGGCCAGGAAAGTGTGATGGTAAATATATCTCTTCAACTGCCCGGTATACATAATGTGCTCAATGCGGTTGCTGCCTTTGCTGCAGTTGATCAGCTTGGCCTGGACAGGACAGGCATCTCCGTGGCGTTAAGAGATTTTAAGGGTAGTGAACGAAGATTTGATAGCAGAGGTGAGTTCCAGGGAATTAACTTGATTGATGATTATGCTCATCATCCAACAGAAATTAAGGCGACCCTGGCAGCTGCCAAATTAACCTTCCCAGACCGCAGAATAGTAGGGGTCTGGCAGCCCCATACCTACAGCAGAACTCAAACCTTATTTTCTGATTTTACTGATGCGTTTGCTGATGCCAACGAGTTGATAATACTGGATGTTTATGCTGCCAGGGAACAGAAACCCGTGGATTTTTCAATTTCCAACCTGACGGCTGCCATCAAGGGTGTCAAAGCAGTCCATATTTCCGGGAAAATTCCGGCCAGTGATTACTTAAAAGGAGAACTACGGACTGGTGATGTGCTGTTGATTTTTTCTGCAGGGGATGCCATTGAAATTAATGATGAATTAGAAAATTATTTGTCTGCCCAAAAAAGGAATTAGGAGAGGAGAATAACAATGACTGCCAATACTCTTCAAAATGAACGAGACCAGGTTGTAGACTTATCGTTCAACTCGCCCAGAAAAATCAATTGGGTGGTTAAAGAAAATCCTCAACTTCAAGCTGAGTTGAATGGATTAGCTGATCAGGGAAAAGAACTTTCCTCAAAAGTTGTAAATAAGGTTGTTGATCGAATTAAGGACCTATAGGTAAAACATGTCTAAACCGGTGATCTCTCAAACCCAGATGAATGCCCTCAGATCCCATTTTGGCGATGCGCTATTGCTGAATGAAGGTATGGCGAGGTATTCAGTCATAGGAGTAGGGGGTCCGGCGGATTTCCTGGTCAATGTGAAATCCGGGGAAGAACTGGAGGATACGATAAGGTTTCTCTGGGATGGGAAGATCCCCTTTATGTTGTTGGGTGGTGGATCGAATACATTAATCAGCGATTTGGGAATTAGGGAAGTGGTTGTGATCAACGAAGCAAAAAATATCACCTTCATTGATGAAGAAGGAGACTCTCCCCGGGTAAATGCCGAATCAGGCGCAAGTTTCGGGAATTTGGCAAGGCGGATGGGTTCCAAAGGCTTTAGTGGTCTGGAATGGGCATCAAGTATTCCAGGAACAGTCGGTGGGGCGGTGGTGAATAATGCAGGAGCTTTCGGATCCAATGTGGCAGCTACCCTTGTTATGGCAGAAATCTTGCATCCTACTGATGACAAACTTCAGCGATCAGAATGGTCGGTGGAGGATTTTGCATATGATTACCGGTCGAGCGTAATAAAGTCAGGAAAAAAGTCGGCGGTAGTCCTTAACGCGACTTTCAAGATGGAGAGAAGCTCACCGGAATTGGTGAAGGAACGGATTTCTGAAATTGCAGAAAAACGTAAGGCTTCCCAACCTCAGGATGCCAGCCTGGGCAGTATGTTCAAGAATCCCCCTGGTGAATATTCGGGCAGGTTGATTGAAAGTGCAGGGTTGAAAGGCACACGAATTGGAGGCGCAGAAATCAGTGAAGCGCATGCGAATTTTTTCATTAATAAGGGAAATGCCAGTGCAAATGATATTGCTGCCCTAATTGCTCTGGTAAAAGATCGGGTAGCTGAGAAGTTTAATGTTGAGTTGGAATTGGAAATTCAGTTTATCGGGGATTGGAGTAGGTAGATTTGATGGCAGAGCAGTTGAGATTAGGGGTGTTATTCGGGGGTCGATCAGGTGAACATGAAGTGTCCCTGGTATCGGCGCGTTCAGTATTGAATACACTCGACCCGGAGAAATATCAAATAACACAGATTGGGATCACTCTAGCTGGAGATTGGCTGGTAGGCGATGATGTTCTCGATGCTCTTTCGAATAACAACCTGGTTCAATTATCACCGGCAGTGATGCTCCCGGTTCCTGCTCGATCAGATCTCTATTTCCTCACTCAGAAGGACGGAGAAGAGATCATCCGGGTATTTGCAGAACTTGATGTGATCTTCCCGGTGCTGCACGGATCCTATGGTGAAGATGGAACTATGCAAGGTTTATTCGAACTCAATGGATTGGCTTATGTAGGTGCTGGTGTCCTGGGATCTTCGGTTGGTATGGATAAAGCTCTTTTCAAGGATGTCATGATTGCTAACCAGATTCCTGTCGTGCCTTCTATTCTGGTTCACAGTTCAGAATTAGATGATATGGGAAGGGTTCTGGAACGCGTTGAACAATTTGGTGAGTATCCCTTATTCGTCAAGCCGGCCAATATGGGTTCTTCGGTTGGTGTTAGCAAGTGTAAGGATATTGAGGAAGCGGCCAACGGGATCCAGGATGCTGCCCGCTATGACAGGAGGATCCTGGTTGAAAAAGGTATCAATGCCAGGGAGATTGAGTTAAGTGTCCTTGGTAATCAGAATTCCAGAGTATCCGTAGCTGGCGAAATCCGACCAACTGCTGAGTTTTATTCATACGAAGCGAAGTATCACGATGATAGTTCAGAATTAATTATCCCGGCAGATTTAAGTGATGAACAATCCGGATTATTGCAGGAATATGCTTTGAGGGCTTATCACGCGATCGACTGTGCTGGGATGGCCAGAGTGGATTTCCTAGTGGATAAAGATTCAGGAGAGATCTACCTGAATGAATTGAATACCATCCCTGGTTTTACACCCATCAGTATGTATCCAAAACTCTGGGAAGCTTCCGGGTTACCGTACGCTGAGTTGATTGACGAGCTTATTGACTTAGCGATGGAAAGAAAAACAGAAAAAGACCAAATAGTTCGTAAGTACGGATTTGAGGCATAACAGGACAATGGAAAAAACAATCCGAACCAGAGCAGAAAAGAGGTCTTCATTCAGATCTTCCCGGGAATTGCAGCGATCTTCCGTTGCAGTAAAATCCCGGAGGACACCTCCCGTTCTGTCTCGCACTGAGATTGGAGTAAACACTGCTGCTGTCGAGAATCGGACGTTACCGCGCCGACGGATAGATCTTGTTCTCTCATCTCCGGGAGCGGAAATACGTTTACCATCTGTACCTCAGGTAAGCAATAAATGGAGAATATTGTCCGGTGTGTTGTCGATCAGCTTCTTATTGGGATTAATCCTGCTCCCACAGGCAGATTTGTTCCAGGTAACGAATATTCAGATACAAGGGTTGGAACGATTTACCGAAAGAGAGATTTCCCAGGCAATCAATTTGACAGGATCATCGATCTTCTTTATCAATCCAGATAGGATTACGGAAGATTTACGCCTGACATATCCTGGATTGTCGGAAATTGAAGTGGATGTCAGCTGGCCAGCCAGTGTGTTGATATCACTGGAGGAACGCTATCCTGTTTTAGCCTGGAACTGGGATGGACATGTGCGTTGGGTTGATAAATTTGGGGTTGCCTTTGATCCTCACGATATTGGATTGGATGTTGTCCAGGTGAAATCGACCATGCTGCCTCCCACTGTCGAGGACCGATTTGTGGATCCCCGCATTGTTGACACAGTATCAGCCCTGATACCACATATCCCCGAAAACGTGGATATGATCTATGACCTCGACCATGGTCTTGGCTGGCATGATGCCCGGGGATGGGTTGTTTACTTTGGATTCAATAATGATAACGCTGAGCAAAAAATGAATGTTTATCAATCATTGGTGGACTATTTATTGGAAAAAAGAATAACTCCTAAAATAATTAATGTTGAGTTTTTGGAATCACCTTATTTCAGGATGGAACAATGAGCTTGCTGGAAGCACCGATCATCGTAGGAATTGATGTTGGCACAACTAAAATCTGCACCCTGGTTGCCAGGGTTGAAGCGGAAAATAAATTTCGCATCCTTGGTGTTGGTATTGAACCTTCCCGGGGATTGCGGAAAGGTGTTGTGGTGGATATAGATACTGCCAGCAAAGCCATAAAACGGTCCATTGATAAAGCGGAAAGGACATCCGGGCTGGAAATCACTTCTGCCCAGGTCAGCCTGGCGGGTTCCCATGTCTCTTCTATTAACAGTCAGGGTGCAAGCGGGGTGACCGGGGGTGTGATAGACCAGCATGATGTCTTCCGGGCCTTGGATTCTGCGAAAGCAGTCTCGATCCCCCATAACAGAGATATTGTTCATGTTATTCAGAGAGGGTTCTCTGTCGATGGGCAGGGGGGCATCCAAAAGCCGATCGGCATGCATGGTTACCGGTTGGAAGTTGAAGCTCACATCATAACTGCGGCATCCACTTCTTTGGATAACTTGGAGCAGTGCGTTAACGGAGCCGGAGCAGAGGTGGAAGCTTTTGTTCTTAATCCGCTAGCTTCAGCTGAAGCTGTTTTAACAGATACCGAACGTGAAATGGGTATAGTGGTTTGTGATATTGGCGGCGGCACTACCGATCTGGCAATTTATATAAACGGAGATGTCTGGCACACAATGGTGATGGGAATTGGAGGCAACTTAATTACTTCAGACATCACTCACGGGTTAAGTCTATCTATGGATCAGGCTGAAAAAGTCAAGATCCAGCACGGACATGCCATGCGCTCAGATATCCAGGAAGATGAGATGTTCCATATTCGACCCTTTGGTGATGATGCCAAATCGGAATACCGCAGGCGCGACTTGGCATTAATCATAGAAGCCAGAATTGAGGAACTATTTAGTTATGTAATTCAAGAGATCAAACGCTCGGGTTATGATGGTTTGCTTCCTGCTGGCATGGTCCTGACTGGAGGGACAAGTTCTTTGCCCGGTATCAGTAAATTTGCCAAGAAAATGTTTAATTTCCCTGTCAGGGTTGCTCAACCTGAAAACCTGCTGGGGATGACGGATCAGCTCTATAATCCGGCCTATTCAACCAGTGTAGGTTTATTAGATTGGACGGTGTTAATGAACACGATATCTTATGAGAAAGACAGCTACAGGAAACAAATTAATGAGGATACCGTCAGCTGGGAAAAAGTGATAAATTTCCTCAGACGTTTGTTGCCATAAACAATGACCACACACCACAAGGATTTTAGTATAGAGGAGAATACAATGGATCCCATCAAAGAAACAGAATCATTTGCTCGAATAAAAGTTGTTGGTGTCGGTGGAGGCGGCTGTAATGCCGTTGACCGCATGATCGACGCCGGACTCACCGGTGTAGAGTTCATCGCAGTCAATACCGATGCCCAGGCCCTGCTGCGCTCTAAAGCGACCATCCAGGTCCGGGTTGGAGATAAATTAACCCGTGGATTAGGTTCCGGGGGAGATCCTATGGTTGGAAGGGAATCTGCCGAGGAATCCGCTGATGATCTTTACAGCGTGCTCAAAGGTGCCGATATGGTTTTTATCACTGCCGGAATTGGTGGCGGAACGGGAACCGGAGCGTCACCAATTGTTGCTCAGGCCGCGAGGGAAATCGGTGCCTTAACGATTGGTGTTGTGACCCGGCCCTTCACGTTTGAGGGAACTCAGCGGATCGCCACTGCTGATCAGGGAATATCCTTGCTCAAAGAACAAGTAGACACACTGATCGTGATTCCTAATGATCGGCTATTACAAATCGTTGATAAACGTGCCAGTCTGCAGGAAGCCTTTATCGTAGCTGATGATGTCCTGCGACAGGGCATTCAGGGCATCTCTGAACTTATCACTATTCCTGGTCTGATAAACCTGGATTTTGCTGATGTTCGAGCGATTATGTCCGAGGGCGGCGCTGCTTTGATGGCTGTTGGCGAGGCTACTGGCGAAGACAGGGCAAAGAATGCCGCTTTGCAGGCCATGTCAAGTGATCTGTTAGATATCACCATTGACGGAGCCCGGGGTATCCTCTTCAATGTTACAGGAGGAACAGACCTGGCCCTTTTTGAAGTGAACGAGGCAGCTGCGATTATCAAGGAAACAGCTCACCCAGAAGTTAACTTGATATTTGGTGCTGTGATCGATCCCTCTATGGAGGATAAATTCCGCATAACTGTGATCGCTACTGGATTTCAAAAATCGGGAATGCCCCGGAACATTATGGAGCGATCTTTTCCGCGGGATATAAGAGGATCTCAGTCAGCGAATCAGGTACAGGAAGGAAGAGAAGTAGAATTTGTCCCCCGCCAATTCAACACAGAGAACCTGGACATACCTACATTCTTAAGGAATCGCGATCGTAACCATTAGTTAATTTGCTGATGTGATTAATTTTTACTGCATAATGGATCCAAGTTTTCTCTTGGGATTATTATCACGGGTAAATCCACCCTAAACCGGCCTCCTCCTGGTAGGATGGATATTGTCTGGTCAAGTTCTCCTGCTGGTTTTCCAGCAGGAGAACGGTTTTAAGGGGACATAGGATAAGGATAATTGATATTGTTTGCTGGTTATTTTACTAGTGGTTGATAAGGATGTATGCTAAAATCAGCATTGGTGAATTAAACCCAGACAGGTGATCTCCTATGAAATGTCCCTATTGCAAAGATGATGATTCCAGGGTGCTGGATACTTCTCATGATAAGAGAGGAGGCACACGGCGAAGAAGATTATGCCTCCAGTGCCAGCAAAGATTCAGTACGTATGAGCGGGCTATTCTTGATACACCACTGGTTGTAAAACAAGATGGAACCAGAGAAGAATTTAACCGCCAGAAACTTTCCAGAGGCATCCAAATCAGCTGCGATAAAAGACCTGTTTCGGCAGCGGATATTGAGAGATTGGTTGGGGATGTGGAATCAGATCTTCAGGCTATGGGAGAAATTGAGGTTTCATCCCGGGTTGTGGGAGACATGGTAATTGCCGGATTAAAAGAACTGGATTTAGTGGCTTATGTTCGATATGCTATTGTTTATCTGGGCTTGGAAGATCTCAATGCGATCAGGGGAGAGATTGACGCTTTGCTGGATGTTTAGATAATCGAATATTAATTTAAAAAAGCCCTCAACTAATCCAGCTGAGGGCTTTTTTGTATATAGGTTACTTAACCACAACCTCCGCCAACGGGAGCTCGTTTGAGGTCCAGTTTTATTTTCTTCTCGTACTCAAGTTCATATTGTTCATGGTCTGGGTAAGCTGCAGGGCAATTTGATCCCTGAGCTGCGTTAAATTCATATCTTAATTCTTCATCACCAGCATCTGTGATTTTTCCGCAAAAATCCTCTTCGTAAGTTGTCGCGAAGGTGTCCAACCAGTTATTAATTCCGCCTGAAAGAATATACACATTGGGAACAGCCTGGGCGGTCATGGCTTTCCTAACCTCGGTGGCTGTGGTTTCATCATTGCTCATGACCACAAAGACAGTATTGGCAGGTTGAGCGATGAAGCTATCGATTTCAGCAGGTATAGGTTTTTTAGTACAGGTTTAGTGTTGAAGAATGGGGATTTTTGAATATTTTGGTTCAAAAAAGAAAAGAAGCTGTCCTAAAATCAATCCTAACAGGTTAATAAACCTTTCAAGAACACCCGGACATTAATGTCCGGGCTGAGAACTGCGCCCCCAAACGGGGGCTATGCTAGTCATCCAAGCCCACTGGGCGCTGTTTTCAGCCGGGTGACTTATCACCTGGCGCACTTCAAAACTAAGATCAGGCTTTGCTGAAAGGATAACAACGGGTGCAATTGACATTGGAGAAAAATCAATCGGGAGGTTGTGCCAATCACTTTTGGGACAGCCTCTTTGGATACATTTATCGTGAGTATTATTATGCCTGATTGGTCAGACTAAAGTCAGGACTTAGCCTTCTTCATTTTCGCTGAATATCATCTGTTCAGTGATCGTTCCCATAAATTCCCAGAACGCATCCCGGGCCCCGGTTGAAAGCTGCGTTCTATCCCTCAGGATGGATAGATCCAGCGTGATTTCTATGTCCTTGATGGGTACTATTGCAACATTACCAAAAGTGGAGGCAATGATTTTGGAACAGAAACTAACTCCCAGGCCTTTTCCAACAGAGAGTGTGATGGCTTCGGTATGGCTTAATGTCAGGAATGAATCCAGCTGCAGCAAGGACAAATTCTTTGATGCCAGGGCGGAATTCACTTTTTGATAGGCAAGAGGATTTTCTCCCGGGAAGATAAAATCCTCTTCTAACAATTCTTCCACCTCAATGAACTCTCTTTTTGCCCAGATATGGTCGGGGGCAGTGATCAGTACAATTTCCTCAGTGAATAGGTGATATGTTTCGTAGCAGGGTTCAATACCTTTGTCCTGGTTGGTAAACAGGAAATGTAGATTACCATTCCGTAAAGCCCCAAACGGAGAATCACACATATTTGTTTGACAGGATATAGTGACTTCAGGGTAAAGCTCATGGAATTGCGTGAAAAAAACCGGGAGAATATATCCTCCTGAAACAGCGTTACAGCCAATGCTGATACGGCCTTTGATATGGCCTTTCAAGGAGGACATGGCTTCATTAATGCGAGTGCTTTGTTTTACAAATTGGCGGGCAAGGGGTATGAGGATCCTGCCCGCATCTGACAGGATCAAAGATCTTCCCTGGCGGATGAAGAGAACTTCATCGAAGTGTTTCTCCAGGGCTCAAATATGCTGGCTGACACTGGGTTGACTCATATGCAGCCGTTCAGCCGCCTGTGTAAAGTTAAGGGTTTCGGCAGCGACCAAAAATATATTTAATTGATGAGTGTCTAACATAGTCTTTGGGGTTCTGATATCCTGGATGTCGGAATCCCGCTATGTAATTATTGTGATAATGGCAACCTGAACGGTATAATAAACCTTGTGGAAGAACAACTGGAATAGTTTTAACTTGGACTTTTGATCGGGTATTTTCGTTCCAATACGGCTGGAACTTCACTTGGCAGTGAAAGGGATCAAACTATATGGATTCCGTAGAAATTGTTTTAATTTTTTTCCCATATGGATTAGCTTTTTTTTCTATGGGCATAATTCTTGTCTTTGAGAAAGGCCGAGGTTTTGATCCGCGTTTACAATTTGCGCTAATCCCCTTGGCTTTATTTGGTCTAAGCCACGGATTCCATGAATGGGTTGAGATGTTTCAACTACTGAACTTGCTGCCATTTCAAAGTGTCAACAATTTAGGTTGGTCTGCTTTTCGAATTGCCATCCTTTCTTTTTCATTTTTGTCTCTCGCGGTTTTTGGTGCTTCCACCATGACACCAAACCCGAAATCTCGGCGGCTGAGCCTGTTAGCCCCAGTTATACTGGCAGCGATATGGGGATTGGGATTGCTTAGTTTTCGTGGGAAATATGGTTTAAGTGAAACAATGTGGCTTGTCGCTGATGTTTGGACTCGTTATGTGATCGCCATTCCAGGGGCAATTTTGGCTACAATGGGATTGATAGCTCAGCAGCGGACATTTCGAAAAGCCGGCATGAATCAATTCGGCCGGGACAGCATGTGGGCTGCAATAGCAATCTTTTGGTATGGAATAATTGGACAATTATTTGTACATAAAAGCGTTCTACCCCCTTCCAATGTTATTAATCAGGATTTATTTATCGAAATCTTTCAATTTCCAGTTCAATTACTTCGGGCAGTAGCGGCGATTGCAGTAGCATTTTTTGTAACCAGGTTTTTACGTTCTTTTGAGGTGGAACGCCAGAATCAACTTGATGATTTACAAGCTGCTCGACTGCAAGAAGCTCAGCGAAGGGAGATTATGCGTGGAGAACTGCTCAAACGAATTGTAGATGCTCAAGAAGCCGAAAGGAAACGCATTGCAAGGGAACTTCATGATGCAACCGGCCAGGCTTTAACAGCTCTGGGGATGGGTATAAGAGGAGTTTCTTCTAAACTGCCTAAAAATGCGGCAGATGAAGTAGATAATTTAAATAACCTTGAATCACTGGCAGTAAAATCATTGGATGATTTACGTTTATTAATTTCAGATTTAAGACCACCTCACCTTGATGAATTTGGTTTAAGGTCAGCCCTGCGTTGGTATGTAGGAGATATTGTTCAACGAGCTCCATTTAGTTTATCTCTTGATGTTCCCTCTGTTGCAGGTGCACTTCCACCAAGTATAAAGACTGCACTTTTTCGGGTTGCACAGGAAGCGATCACAAATATAATTAAACATGCCCAAGCTGATAATGTGAGCATCCGCTTGGAATACCGGAGAAATGGAGATATCCGACTTGAAGTTGAGGATGATGGAATTGGGTTTAATCCAAATATGATCCAGATGATGAACAATCCAACCTGGGGGCTGCTCGGGATGCAGGAGCGGACAATTTTATGCGGGGGAGAATTTTCTCTGAACACAGCACCGGGTGAGGGGACTATTGTTCAGGTAACGATCCCTGGAAATGCATTAACGAATATCAAGGAAAATGATGAAAACAAAAATATATATAGTTGATGATCATTCAGTGATTCGCTACGGTCTTCGGATGTTGTTGGAAGGGGATGATGAATTGGAAATCATCGGAGAGGCAGGATCTGGAGGTGAAGTAATATCCGCAATGTCTGAACTAAAACCAGATGTGATATTAATGGACATCAGTCTCCCGGATCTGTCTGGAATTGAAGTCACTCGGGAAATCAAACGGCTCTGGCCTGAAATAGCTGTTGTTGCATTAACAATACATGAGGACGAAGAATATTTTTTTAAGATGTTGGATGCGGGTGCAAATGGTTATGTTCCAAAACGGGCGGCACCGGAAGAACTAATCAAAGCAATCCACGTCGCCAGATCAGGGGATGTTTATTTATATCCATCTTTGGCAAAATTGCTTGTAAAAGATTATGTCCTCAATCAAGAATCACAGGATGAAAGTAAATCCAATGACGATCTCACACCTCGTCAGAGGGAAGTGCTTATCCTGCTTGGTGAAGGCGAGAATAATCTTGAGATCGCCGAAAAATTAAATATCAGTCCAAACACCGTAGCCAGACATCGGGAGAATATCATGCAAAAACTAAATCTCCACTCCCGAACCGAGCTTGTAAAATATGCCATAAGGAAAGGATATATTGAGCTTTAGATCGTTTGGGTAGATAGAAGTTAACAGGAATTCAAGGTTCATACCTATAGGAAGCACTCACGCCCGGGCATCACTCGGGCGTTTTTCTATTTTTTTATACAATTTGGGTCAAGACAACCATGTGAATATGGTCACAATCACCCACGGAAACAGTTTTTGTGGTGAAAACATTCACATGATAAATAGGGTATTAGCCTGATTTACATCCTAACCCTCCACGGTTACTCTATTAGTGAAAGTATACATATTGATCAGGAGGGTGAATCTATGTCCGGATATATTCTCATTGTGATGTTTCTTTTCAGGATAGCCTTACCCATTGGAATGGTTCTCCTGGCAGGATCCATTGTAAAACAAAAGAAAATTAAGATGAAAAAATTGGATTGATATGGAAACAGCACAGGGTTTTCTGCTGGCATTAGCTTGGGTTTTCCTGCGTTTTGGATTACCAATTTTAATTACGAGTTTAATTAGCCTGTTTTTATCTCAGATTGATTCTAACTGGAAACAAGAGGCTCTATCGCGAAGGAAGAAGAATTTCAGTGTGGATGTGATCCCGTTGATGAAATGCTGGGTTTTTAATGATTGCCCACCTGAAAAAAGAGCCAACTGTCCTGCCTATCAAGAGAAATATCTACCTTGTTGGCAGATTTTTCGGGATGATAACGATAACTTGAGGGAAGACTGTTTGAGTTGTCCTGTTTTCCGCAATGCACCTGTACCGATTATAGACAGTTACTAGGAAGAGGAAAATATGAATAAGAATAAGACAAAATTTCGTTTTTTACTCGGCCTGGTGATGGCATTGTTATTTGGACTGGTGACATTTGTTGGTGTTATGGCAAGTCCACCTGAACAAGAAGGGAATCCTCCAATGGTTGAAGGTATTGAGGATAAATGCCAGGCTTGCCATCCTGCCCTCAATCTTTCATGGGAGAAGAGTGCTCATGGACAGGCTCTAGTAGATCCAATTTTCCAGCAAGAATGGATTGGCCAAGGGGAACCGCGGGAATGTTTGTTATGCCATACCACTGGTTATGATCCAGCGACGAATACCTGGCTTGAAGATGGAATCACTTGCCAAGCATGTCATGGCCCAATTGCGGAAAATCATCCCATTGATCCCATGCCGAGTAATCGATCGGCGGACCTCTGTGAGCAATGTCACAGTCAAACAGTTATCGAATGGCAGCTCAGTGCACACCGAAAATCCGGATTGGATTGTGTGGATTGCCATGGGCAGCACTCTACTTCACTCAAAGCTGATGTTGCAGCAGATTTATGTTCCAGCTGTCATCGGGAGCGGGCTTCAAATTATGCTCACTCAATGCATAGTCAGGAGAACCTAACTTGCCCTGATTGTCATCTTGAGGTAATGTCTGAAGATCCGATTGGAATACAGGGACATACAGGGAAAGATCACAGTTTCCGGCCTAAATTAGATGCCTGCAATGAATGCCACAGTTACCAGATGCACGATCCGGTAGATGTTTATGCTGAGTCGGGTTTAGAGGGATATAACGACCTTGAGGCGGACACTGAAATTCAAATTCAAGGAGTCAGCATCGATCCCAATCCTGTAAATCCATTTACATTTGCCCTCATCTCCGCTTTGATAGGTATGGTTGGCGGATTGCTGCTGGCTCCATGGATTCAGGAGTGGTACAAAAAATTTGATTTCTCAATCCAGTCCGATCAGGACGAAATAAATGGAGAGAAATGAAAATGGCTAAAACAAAACCATTCGATCGTAGAAAATTTATTCAGGTCCTTGTTGGTAGTGGTGCGGGAATAGCAGGATTGAAAGTTGTTCGCAAAACTTTTGCACCGGGAGCAGCCTCTGGTCCACAACAATGGGCAATGGTCATTGATCTTGAAAAATGTACTGGGTGTATGTATTGCACGAAGACTTGCCAGGCTCATAATGATGTTCCCCCTACTATTGAGTGGAATCGAGTAAGCTCCTGGGGAAATAACGATGGGAAATATTATCTGCCTCAACCCTGTATGCACTGCAAGGATGCACCCTGTGTCTCAGTTTGCCCAGTGAAGGCCTGTTATTACCGTGATGATGGCATAGTAATGATGAATTATGATCGGTGCATAGGCTGCCGGTATTGTGAAACCGCCTGTCCCTATGGGGCTCGATTTTTTAACTGGGATAAATTCACAGGTGATAATCCTATGGTTCCAGAGTGGGGCCTTCCAGAAGTTCCACGAAGGCCTAGAGGAGTCGTAGAAAAATGTTCCTTTTGTTACCAACGAATTGATCGGGGGTTATCCGCTGGTTTAGAGCCGGGAATTGATCAACTGGCTACTCCTGCATGTGTAGTAAATTGCCCAGTTGGTGCCCGTCAATTCGGGGACGTGAATGATCCTGAATCTGCGGTTTCTAAACTCATCAACCAAAGAGTGGTTCATCGTTTGCGGGATGATCTGGGAACAGAACCCCGCGTTTATTATATTTGGCCTACAGGAGAAATGGAGGTTGAATCGTGAATTTGTCCAAGATATCTCTTTTCAAGCAGCTGCCAAAAAAAATATCCTCCCTTCTAATTTGGACAATAATATTAGGGATATTAATCATTGCTGGTTTGGCTGCGGCCCTGATTGTATTTAAGGACGGATTGAGTGTAACAAACTTAACTGATTTAGTCCCCTGGGGGTTATGGATTACCATCGATCTCTCGTCAATAGCACTAAGTGCTGGTGCTTTTTCTCTGTGTGCGGCTGTGTATTTATTTGGTCTGAAGCAGTACTACTCTCTTGCCCGGACAGCCACGTTTATTGGATTCATTGGTTATAGTATGGCAATGATGTGTCTCTTGCTTGATATCGGCCGACCGGATCGATTTTGGCATGGGTTTGTGTACTGGAACATCCATTCGGTATTATGGGAAGTTACAATGTGCGTCGGTTTGTACTTCATAGTGCTGAGTTTAGAAGTGCTGCCCATTCTGGGAAAATGGGATTGGGTCCAAGAGAGATGGCCAAAATTGGCGGAAAGTATTTCCAAACTTCACCATTTTGCACCATATTTCGCCTTAGCAGGGTTGATTTTATCCATGATTCATCAATCTTCGCTGGGTGCTACCTATGGAGTCTTGAATGCACGTCCAATCTGGTACTCCCCCAGTCTTTCTTTTCTGTTCATGTTCTCTGCCATAATAGGTGGGATTTCCCTTGTTTTGCTTGTCTCCAATCTGGCATTTCAATTGAGTAAGAAAGCCAATATTAATCACAAACTCATTGAAAAACTTGCCCAGGTGATTGGTTGGGCTCTGGTCGTATACATCTATGTTCGGTTTTGGTATATTTTTTCGATGACATATACATATAAACCAGGACAATCCGAGGGACTAAAGTTGTTATTATCTGGTCCTTTGGCGATAAGTTTTTGGTTTGGCGAATTTATCTTCGGAGCTCTCATTCCCAGTATTATCTTGCTAAAATCATCTTGGCGCAAGAATTTCGGATTACAGGTGATAGCTCTTGCCTTTGTGGTCATTGGTGTTATAGCCTATCGTTGGAATGTGAATCTCTCAGGCCAGTTAGTTGTTATGGCATATAATCCACAGGGCTTGGAGATATATTTTACGAATTATTTTCCCTCCCTCATCGAAATATTAGTAGGATTAGGGATTGTGTCTTATGGAATATTGGCCGTGACTCTGGGTGTCCAATACCTGAGTATTGTTGATCATGGTGTTGAAAAGAAAAAGATCATGAAAACCGAAAAGAGACTCTTATCCTGGCCTGTTGAGAGTGGGAGCTAGAGATTTTGTTTGTTGCACAGATAGATAAAGTTCTATTATATATAATTAAAAACCGCCTTCATTAATTCAGGAGGCGGTTTTTATTATGATACTGGTTTTCCCTATTCCTCTGGCATGGAGTTATTAATCCATTCCAGAATTAAAGCTAGCTCAGCTCCACTGAATTGGCCTGGGTGATCTCCTGCTGCTTGCATTTCTACCAGCATGCTATTCTGAGCATCGCCCGGTAGAATTGTTTGACCAGAATTGCTTTCAGCGAGAATGCTTTCATAGCTAGTCACATTCAACCCACCGATGGCTGTCTCCCCGTGACATTGTCCGCATCGTTCTTGAAATAGATCACCAACACCTCCGGTCCAGGAGGCAATAAGTTCCTGATCTGATGACTTGGTTGGGGTCGGGATAGCTGTGGGGATGGGTGTCGGAGTGAGGGGGACATAAACCGTGACTCCATCAGAAGGTGGTATTCTAGTTTCAATGGCTGTTTCTTCCATAGCGACGAAGAAATAAAGACCGGTAACCAGGATGGCAGTTAATAAACCATACACTGGATAGAATATTCGTTCCCTCTTTTTAACTTCATCCGGGTTTTGGATTATGTCATTAATTCCTGCTTTGATATCAGCCAATTCTTTAGCGTGCTCTTCCAGCATCCGCTTTGCACTTATTTTCCCTGTAAACATGGATTTGTTCAGGTGTTTGAAGTGTACGTTATAGAAATGCCAGATGATAATCGCCAATACTGCTAAAATGGCTTCCCCTCCATGGGCAGCCTTGGCTGCAGGGATAAATTCTCCAGGTAAAAAACGCGTAGTGGCAATAGGATTCCAGAGCATAAAACCTGTAAATCCCATGATCACTGTTCCCCAGATGAACGCCCAATATTCAAATTTTTCGTCAAAAGTGAAGCGACCTTGTTGAGGTAATTTGTCTTTAAATCCTAGATTATAAAGAAAGATTTCCCAGGCTGCCTTGACATCATCAATGGTTGGTAACATGCTGAGCCTGGCTCTTTTTACGAACAATTTGTACCCTGTCGTGCCCAGATGGTAGATAATTCCCACCATCAAGACAATGGTTGCTGACCGATGAATGACTCTGACGTTTTCAACACCACCAAGAATTGCTACAATAGATTGTGAAAACTTCACCGAAGCAAACTTTTGGATTAATCCAGTCGCTGCCAGGATTGTAAAACTAGCCATTTGCACCCAATGTTCAATTCGATCTGATATAGTAAACCGTAAAATTTTTTGATCTTCACTCATCACGCTTCTCCAATTTAGAAAAAATCTTCTTCCATATGTCCGAAGCGACGAAAATAATCATTCCGCCAACAGTTACTGGGATGAGAATTTTATAGAAAAGATTTACATAGTACACAAGGGGATATTTGTTGGCTGAGGGTTGATAGTGATTCAGCCACGATGTGGGAAAATTGCTTGTTGCGTCTGGGTGACATTTTTGGCAGGTGTCCAGCAGGTTCTCTTTGATGACCTTGCTTTCCGGATCATCAACTTTTTTCATGTCATGTACACCATGGCAATCAACACACACGGGTTTGTTTGTTTCCTGATCGGGGGTGGTTTTTTCGAACAGTATCACTGTTGTGCCGTGAAAATCGGAAACATAGGTTTCGAAGACATGAGTGCTAATCCCGTACTGATTCATGAGGTCTTTATCAGCATGGCACTCTGCGCATAATTGTGGTGAAAAAAGATGAAACTTCTCATCCGAAGATGGTCCCGATACGTTATGTACACCATGGCAATCTATGCAGGTTGGTACATTCGGGTCACCATTTTCGAGGAGCGCACCTCCGTGGACGCTGCTTTGATATTGATCAAAAATTCCCGAATGGCACTGCTGACACATAATGGCGATGTTGCTTCTGGGAGTCCCAAGAGAATTGATATAATGGGCTCCATGACAGTCGGTGCACACAGCAGCGTGATCATTCCCTCCGGCTAAAGCCAGTTGGTGTGTGCTGTCCAGTGTATTTTTGTACATTGGTTCATGACAATCATTGCATAAGGTGTACTTCTGGAGTGTGAAGTCACGCACGGTGCCAGAGTTGATTTCGGGATGGGGATAACCGGTTATGTCAGTATGGCATTGAACACATTGATATCCAAGGCTTTTATGTTTGCTTTCCGAATACCTCTCGCTGTCAATAGTCAGGTATAGTATTTCCCCCGAAGAAAGTTCGGTTTGCATGTTTGAGGTAGCATGACATGACAGGCATTCATTATCGGGGATAAGTGGATCATCTCCTGATTGGGCCTGAGCCACTGAGGGGAAGAATATTAATAAGAAAAGTAAGGAAAAAACCCCTCCCACAATCTTGAATTGGATATTCTTTTCCAAATTAACCTCCAACTATAATTTCATTCATAGATACCCCACCCCCGGATATTAAATCATCCTGGGGTATCCTTGATTTGAGCGCCATCCTTTGATGCTGAATGTTAACACATCATAATGATAAATTAGATTACAAGAGTACGCAATTCATAGTTTATTCTTATCCTTGTGATAAAAAACACTTATGCCTGTTTCTAATAGAAGAATTCAGGCCGACGGTTCTCTTATTTTATGCGTTAACCAATGGTCATTTATATTCCATTTGAGGGCTCTGATATTCCGCTAGAAAACATGATTGCTAGCAGGGATCTCTGTCCAGCAGACAAAGATGCCGGGAGTGTCTCTAAATTTGTTGTTCCCCAGCGCCCAAACAATCCTGATCCTTCGGTTATTACCGAAAATCCCACAAAATTCTGCCTGTTCTTGAGCTTCAGTTGAATTAGTTGGCTTCATAATATTGCTCAATTACTTAAATGATAACTAACATTTTAAATCCTTTGGAAGTATAGCATTTTGAAGGGTTATTTATAAGTGCAATTCATCACAAGCGCCATGCAAGCCATCAATGTCAAGTCCTAGAAGTTATCTATAGGTAAATCTGAGGTGATAAAACCCGGGGAGATCATCTCTTCCTCAGGGCACGCAGAAACTCCCAATCCAGGGGCAGTTGGTGATTTCTTAACTGGTATTTTGATCAACACCTTGTTAGAATTTAGAGGGAATTATCAGAGGAGTAGGTCATGAATGAAGATTTTTATCGAGGAAAAACAGCCCTGATAACAGGTTCTGGCAGGGGAATTGGCAGAGCAATCGCTCTGCATTTCGCAAACCTGGGCTCTAACATTGTGGTTAATTATTTCAGGAACAGGGGACCGGCTGAAGAAACGGCTCATGAAATAACCAATTTGGGAGTAAAAGCGGAAATCATTAAAGCCAATGTGGGAGATATCGATGACCTGACCCGCCTGATTGAGGAAACAGACCGGTTATTTGGCGGTCTGGATTTTCTGGTCAGCAATGCCGGATCCGGTTATAATCGCCCGATTATGGAGCAGCGACCGAAAGGCTGGGATTGGACCATGAATATTAATGCCAGGGCTTATCTGTTCCTGGCCCAAAAAGCTGTTCCCCTGATGGAAAAAAAGGGAGAAGGTTGGATTGTCAGCATATCCAGTCCGGGATCGTTCAGAGTGCTTCCTGAATATGCGGTTGTGGGTGCCAGTAAAGCTGCTATTGAAACCTTAACACGCTATTTGGCAGTTGAACTGGCTGAACGGAATATTATCGTCAACGCCGTATCTCCAGGAATTGTTGCAACTGAGGCGCTGCAGCATTTTAATGCCATGCAGGATGAAGATTTATTAAATGATATCGCAAAGCAGACACCAGCTGGTAGGATCGTCACCCCTGAAGATGTTGCAGGGATCGTAGCTTTTTTGTGTTCTCCTGCCGCCAGCATGATCCGCGGTCAGACGATTCTAGCTGATGGAGGTTTCACTTTGCCTGCCAGTGGTTTGATCCGCCCCCAATAATATTATTGCTGATCAGGAAAAATGGCTTGATTTAGTGGGAAATCCCTACCTGCTAATTGCATGGTTCTGGAGCATTCCTGCCAGAGAACCAATCGGATAAGGAACACCTATTTGGCGTTATGTTTTACTCAATCAAGTGCTTGATATAAATCCGAATTATGTTATACTCCACTCTCAAGTGATAAGTTTCCCAAAATCATTTTCCCAGAATATATTTTAATAGTTATCTCATATGGAAGCAGTTGTTTGTTAACTTCAAGTCAAGAATAAATAACACCGGTTGCCCGTTTTAAGAAGGGAAATCCCGGGGTTTAGTGCAGTGTTCGTATTAATAGATGATCTCCAGCAGGAACAATGCTTAAGTTTTAATGTAAGAGATCATTTATTATAATTACTTGTACAGGAATTTTTCTTTAGATCAGAAAAGGAGGTGCTGTGGAAAAGATTATATATAATTATACTTTTCATGAATAACAAAGCGAAATTTTCCTAAGGAGGAAAACAGTATGTCAAAGAGATATTTTATCTTTAGTATTTTAATTGCCGTCAGCCTGATCCTGGCTGCCTGCGGTGGGGGAGCCAAAGCTCCCGAGCAGTGTGCCGACAATCCCGATGA
>CAYUXO010000033.1:0-25131 GCA_964448865.1 uncultured Anaerolineales bacterium | reverse complement strand
AGCGATTTAGCAGGCACTACAGTTCCATTAGGAAAGAAATAAAGGAAGCGTAAAACAAATTGCTGAAATCGGAATTTTACGCTAGAAGAAGACCACGCATCGCGTAAAATTCCGATTATCTCGACCGTTGATCCCTTTACTCCTAGGCATACTGGATATTGATTCGGGGTTGTCAAATCCATCAGTAACGATTCTCCTGGCAATGGTTAGTTCTAAACATTCACAAGGCACTGCTCAGGGATTCGTACCGTGTCAGACCTTGTAAGACCACTCGTATAAACTAATAGATATTTTGCACACTAACTTACGCCGCTTGCGTTATCGGCAAAGTGAGATAGTTTAACTGCGGTGAAAGGCGGAAAAGCATTGGTTCTATAAGGTTAAATCTTCAACTTTAGCATCAGGAGCCGTTTTCTTAACTGCTTCTATACCTTTCTCGCGTGCACCCTCTGTGCCGTACATTTCTGATTTGCCGATCGGTTCATTATTGGCTGCTGTCAGAGTGAAATAGAACTGGCCATTGGAAGCGGTCTTACGCAGGAAGCGCTGATCCAGCTGAGCATTTGATTTTACTGAAGCGATACCATTCTGGCAGCTAGATTTGGCAGTATAGCCTTCGCTGCCAAGGATGACTTCGCCATTGGCGGCTTTTAAGTGGAAGTAAAATTGGTCATCTTTGCCAACATAAATCTGGAATTTTGGATTTTTCATCATCATCTCCATTGATATACACTGATAGTTAATATTTTATATTGCGATTAGATTCTAACCTATCCTGATTACTATCGCCAATAAAAGGAATCTTTAAAGGGAAATCGGTGGTTAACTTAGCGGGTGATGGATTGTGTTTTCAGTGATTGACCTGACAAGGGAAGAGGATTCTAATTGTAGCTGGGTTTTTGGTCTCGCCCCCGGATACTGCACGGAAAAATAAATAAATGTAAGAATTGTTGATTTGAAATACAAATCTATCCAGAACATACAAAGACCCCATTTAGAATAATTAATGGGGTCTTTTTGTAAGATTGAGGAGCCTGTTCGAGATCTAATAGATTTTCCGGTACAAAATGCATTGCTCGTCTATGGGCATGCTTAATTGCAACTTTGTTCTCCTAAGTAGAGTACTATAATTAGTGGGAAAGGTCAGTTGATCAATGATACCTAAGGGACTGGATCCAGATAAAATATAAAATTAGAAAAATATTCATATCCGTAGTTGTTTTAGTTCTTCTTAGCGGGTGCAGTGGTCCAGAACCTGAGTTTACCCCGCCTCCCGACCGGGAAAGTTTAATTCCGGAATCCCAGGTAAAGATCACGGGAGATATGGATGTATATCCAGTGACATCAGAAACAAACGAATATGATGATCCGGTACCCCTTCCTTATCGGTCAATACAGCAGGTGCTGAGGACTCCGCTTTTATCATGCCTGATGGAAAGACTCTCTATGTCTGGTTTACGCCGGATGTGAACACCCCGATTGAACTGCAGGTTGTGGATGGTGTGACTGGAATCTATGTTTATCATCAGGAAAATGGAAGTTGGATCGGTCCAGAACGGGTTATATTACAAGATCTTGGTAAAGTAGCTCTGGATGGCTGCGAATTTGTCCTTGGTGATACCATGTGGTTTTGTTCAGCCCGGGAGGGGTATACTGGGTTGCACTGGTTCACCGCTGATTTCGCTGATGGAAGCTGGCAGAGCTGGCAGCTGGCTGATTTTTAATCTGATTACCAGGTAGGTGAACTACACATTTCAACTGATGGCTCGGAACTGTATTTCCATTCCTTGCGCCCTGGGGGGGGTGGTGGCTTAGATATCTGGGTTTCATTACTTGTTAATGGCGAATGGAGTGAGCCTGAGAGTATAACTATTGTAAATTCACCTCAACCCGATAGCTGGCCGTTTCTTTCCCAGGATGGAATGGAATTATGGTTTACCAGAGTTATAGGCGCTCCCGAACTTTATAGATCAATAAAAGTAAATGGTGAATGGACTGAACCGGTCAAAATGTTCACTAACTTTTCTGGTGAGGCTACCCTGGATATAGATGGCACCGTGTATTTCACACACCATTACTTTAAAGATGACCAGATGCTTGAAGCTGATATTTACATAGCGCGAAAAAAATAGAAGAGAAAGTCGATCTGGATTGATTGGCAAAAATAGAACAATGTGCTAAAATGCCGTCCGGCAGAGTTGTGTGGTTAGCTCTGCTGGATTTTATTTAAATAGATAGGGGTTAATTACTGCCTGGATTAAATTTACATCAATTGACTATTTTCCAGGAATGTTTATAGGTGGATTATGCAAATCGGAATTGTAGGCTTACCCAACAGCACCAAAACAACTATATTTAATGCCCTGACTCATAGTCAGGTAGAAACTGCCCCGACCAGTACTGGTAAAGTGGAAGTTCATACTGCTATGGTAGAAGTGCCTGATCCGCGGGTCGACAGGCTGAGTGAGATATTTCAACCTAAGAAAACTACTTATGCCCGTGTGCAATACAATGATGTTGCGGGATTAAGAGTTGGAGTTGGTCAGGAAGGGGCTTTGAGCGGCCAACTTCTTAATGCCCTTGCCCAGAGTGACGCCCTGTTGCATGTTGTGCGCGCATTCGAAGATGAACATATTCCTCATCCGGAAGGTGCAGTTGACGCTATTCGTGATTTAGCTGCCCTGGAATTTGAGTTCTTGATTTCTGACCTGCAAATTGTGGAGCGGAGACTTGAGCGCTTGGAGCATGATCTTTCGCGAAAAGGAACTTATAGTGAGCGTCAGATAGATCAAAAAGAACTTGATCTATTAAAACGTATTAAGGATTCTCTTGAACAGGAAATTCCGATCAGGGATCTCGAGTTTACACCGACTGAAGAAAAACAACTGCGTGGTTATCAATTCCTCACCGCGAAACCAACTTTGATTGCGGTCAGTGTAGGAGATTTTGGCAGCGACGATCCATCCGATTACCCGCCTTATAAACATAAAAATTCTGACCTTGTTTGTATTCACGGTGCTCTGGAAATGGAGATTGCCCAACTTTCTCCAGATGACGCAGATATCTTCTTAGCCGAATACGGAATCGATGAACCGGGATTGAACAAGATGATCCGGCTCAACTATGAATTATTAGGTTTACAGTCATTTTTCACCGTTGGCGATGATGAGGTTCGAGCCTGGACAATTCCCCGGGGAGCTACTGCAGTTGAGGCTGCGGGGGTTATTCATTCTGATCTGGAACGGGGATTTATCCGGGCTGAAGTTATCAGTTACCAGGATTTTATTGATAGTGGCTCACTTTCTGAGGCCAGAAAAAAGGGGACAGTTAGGTTGGAGGGACGAAATTATTTAGTTCAAGATGGGGATATCCTGAATATCCGATTTAATGTCTAGCTGATCAGGATCAACAGAAAGTAAAATAATTTAATTTATGACAATCGTAATGATCAGATGTTCAAACTAAAACTAACTTGTGCATTTAAACAGACCGGGAGTTTTTGTTATTTTTATTAAGCCATCTGATTTAAGTTTTTCTTCCAGGAATAATCTAAAATCCGCTTCTTTATCTGAAGGCAAGTAAATATCAGCCCAAGATTTTAAATAAATGATTATTGGGTCGACTTTTGGGCTGAAAGTTGATCCGACTAAGAGGATAAATTGACTTTTGGAAACCATCAGAGAAGCTGATTTTCACCATTTTCCAGCCCGAATCTATCTGCCTGATTATCCCAGCTGCCGATAAACCTCTGTTGAAAATATTCAATTTTCCAGGAACGGAACTCAACCAAATGATCTTATCTGTTTATAGCTGCGCATAGGCATCCTCCTGGTTTCATTAAATGTGCTGGAAAGGTCTGACACATGATAAAGCATGTGGTTGGCAATCACAGCATCAAAAAGGCTCTCAGGGAAGGAAATATCTTGAGCATCAAGAATAATAGTATAAGAAATACTGGAATTTCCCCCCAGGGCTTCCCGGGCTTCTTCCAGCATGCCCTCAGAAAGGTCTGGGAGAATAATGTTCCAGGAATGCGGAAGAGATTGAATGTTCTCCTTCCACAAGTATCCTGGTCCGCAGCCAAGCTCAAGAATTCTGGCGTCAATTGATAAATTTAGCTACTCAAAACCCCATTAATGCCATTTTTTGGGATAGTACTATTTTTATGGTGTAAATTCGCCTGAGCTGAAAGATTGCTAGAATCACTATATTGACATCTTCTGAGATAAGCTGGGTCTGTTGATTTGGACATCTATTTGAATTTGTCAAACTCTGGCGCCAAACATAAATTTAATGAAATCCTTCAGGAGTGAGTATTGTACATAAAAGATATCCGGCTTCCAAATATATGAAAGCCGGATGTTCTGAATCTGAAGCTCTGTATTGTTATTAATTTGGTAATTGTCTATCGTCACAACCAAAATAATCCTGGAAGTAAAATCCTCCATCACAGACCAGTTCTCCCTTGAGATCTGTTGTGCATTCTATTCCGGAATAGCCTTCGCCTTTCCCAAAAACAAATACCGGCTCTTCGCCAAGTAATTCGACTACATCTGATACAGCCATGCAGTCGCCTAACCAGGCAAATGAGAAAATCCAGTCATAGGAAATGATTTGGAAACCCCGATCAAGTTTAATGAAAGAATAATAACCCAGCGGACAGGATTCACACTCGATTTCACCGAAATTTGTGACCCTGCCGCACACATCAACAATATCGCCTTCTTCTTCGGGACCAATTGAATTTGGGTTCCTGCACCCATCCACGTATGATCGTTGAGTGGGAGTAGGCGGAATTGAAGTTGGTTCTTCAACTTCAATTTCATCTTCATCTTCATATAAAGCAGCTACAGCTGGGTCCTGGGTTGCTTCCGGGGTCGAGGAGATGCTCTCTCCAGTGCTTAGAGCTGATATACCTTCTTTAGTGCCATACAACAAAATAGACATGATAATCACAGCTGAAATACTGGCTATGAATAAGTTAGACAGGCGATCCTTGCGAATGGATGATCGGGCAGCCTGTAAAAACGACATGATGCCACCGACAGGAACCAGGGCAAGGAAAAAAGCACCGATCATCTGATTGGTGGTGACATCTTTCTTCAAGGATTGTTCTTCTACGGCCCAGATGCCAATTATTATCCGGGTAAGTATCTGGGCGCTGATAAAGGCTATGAGAATGTTACGAGTGGTTCCGAAATTTATAAAGATCGGAAAAACAGTCAGGGATATATTAATAGCCCAGAACAAGATTGCCAGTAATAATAAACTCAAAAATGTCTGCTCGGGAGGCAAATAAGAATCAGTTTCAGGGGTTTTGAGAAAACCTGGAGTCGGATGATCACCATCATCTCCGTTACCGGTTTTATAGCCGCAATAGGGGCAAGTTGGAGAGTTAGGAGGGAGCTCCTTGTAACACTCCGGGCAATATTTCATCATGTTCATAAATAATATCAGCCTGCTAAAATGATAGGGTATTACCTTTCTGAGTATAGCACGAACAGACATTCAAGGAGATAAAAATGACCATACTGTTTTGTAAGAGTTGGAGATATTTGAGTTCTGGAAATAATAATTCTGTAATGTGTGTCTAGGATATTTATTTAAAATAGGAAGCCCATTCCTGATCAACAAAGGATGGTGAAAACTCTGTCAAGGCTCGGTCATTAGCCCAATTGATAAATGATGGATCTTTTGCCGTTCTTGTGCATAACTTGCTAGGCTGAGGCATGATACCAACCCGGGCTAAATCCAGCCGGTCTGAATCCCAGCAAATTTGAACGCTTGTATCTGCTTGAGTCCTGCCGTTCGTGTGATATCTGCAGGCTTTTATCAGCAGCCGAAGTTGATAAGAGCTGATCAAGGGATGGCCACTTAATAATTTCTTTGCCAGTCTTGCTGCCCTGGCGCCATGTCCAGGGTCCAGGGTTTGATTATGGCGGCAGGCATCGTGATAGATTGCAAAGAGACTGATAACAGTTTTGTCGCCACCTTCTACTTCTGCTAACTTTAATCCATTTTCAAGTACTCTGCCCCAATGACTTAAACCATGGGTAAGGCTTGGGTCCAGTTGGTATTGCTCAGCGATATCTCCCAGGAAAGGTTTCAGGTTTATCATCGAATAGATAAGAGTTCCGTAAATATTTTTGCTGCCCATTAAGAAAGGCTATGGTTATGAGGTAGTATAGCATTGAACCTGATTCGAACTGAATCGGACAAAATTTTCTTTGCCTGGTTCGTCTAGGAGTTGACAATGGGTATGCATTCAAGCGGTTGGTTCTCTTATATCTCCCACGATGATCAGAAAGAAAAACCTGCTATAACAAAGGATTTATTAAGTAAGGTTTGGAAATTTGCCAAACCTTACTGGGTCCAGGTGATTGCATTATTAATCACCATTTTGGTAATTTCAGGCATCAGTTTGATATCTCCCTTGCTTTATCGTGACCTGATCGATGTGGCCATTCCGGAAAGGGATCTTTCAAGAATAAATTTACTTGCACTGGGTATGATTGGTATACCCATCATCAATGGCATTATAGGAGTTTGGCAACGCCGCCTGAACGCTGCTGTTGGAGAAGGTGTGATCTTTGATCTTAGGCAAACCCTGTATGAACATCTCCAGAAAATGTCCCTGCGTTTTTTCACTGAAACGCGCACCGGAGAGTTAATGTCACGCTTGAACAACGACGTGATTGGTGCCCAACGGGCAATTAGCAATACACTGGTTACGATCGTTTCCAATTTTGTTACTCTGGTAGCAACATTAAGTATTATGATCGCCCTGGAATGGAGATTGACTTTATTGGGTTTGGTTATCCTGCCCTTCTTTATTTTCCCTGCTCGAAGGGTTGGGAAAGTTCTCCGAGATTTACGGAGAAGGTCATTGGAAAATAATGCAGAAATGAATGCCACTATGAACGAAACCTTGAATGTCAGTGGCGCACTTCTTGTGAAGCTCTTTGGCAGAGAAAAAAGTGAAGGCAAACGTTTCCAGACTCATGCCAGAGAAGTCAGGGATATAGGTATTCGATCAGCGGTTGTTGGTCACTGGTTTTTCATGCTTTTGAGCGTTGTCAGCGCAGTTGGTTCAGCAATTGTGTTTTGGGTCGGAAGCCATCTTGTTTTAAGGGGGGAGTTCACTATTGGGACGATTGTTGCCTTTGGCACTTACCTGGCTGGTATGTATGGTCCATTGATGGCACTAACCAATGCCCAGGTGCAATTTGCTGAAAGCATGGTCAGTTTTGAACGGGTTTTTGAAGTACTGGATATTCCACTTGAAATAACTCAAAAGAGCACAGCTCGTGAGTTGAAGGATATAACCGGAAAGATCGAGTTTATTGATGTCAATTTTTCCTACCAGCCTGGGGATGAAGGAAAAGTAGGGCTGGAAGATGTCGCCAGGATCACCTGGAGATCTGATGGTATGGCTCATCTAAAAAGGGGAGTAACTAAATCGCCTGACGAGATTGAGGGACAACCCTCGGTTATGCGTTGGGCTTTACATAATATTAGTTTTTCAATTCAACCTGGTGAATTAGTTGCCCTGGTTGGACCGAGTGGGGCCGGGAAAACAACCGCTACATATCTTATCCCCAGGTTATATGATCCGACAGATGGAAAAATCCTCCTTGATGGACATGATATAAAAGATCTAAGTTTAAGTACCCTCTCAGAAAATATTGGCATGGTGACCCAGGAAACATTCCTGTTTTATGACACCATCAGAGCCAACTTGATGTATGCCAATCCTGAGGCCAGTGATAAAGAGATGGAAGCTGCCGCTAAAGTTGCCAATATTCATGAATTGATCATGAGCCTGCCCGAAAGATATGACACTGTGGTTGGCGAACGTGGCTACCGGTTAAGCGGTGGCGAGAGACAGCGAATAGCCATAGCCAGGGTTGTGCTGAGGGATCCGCAAATTCTTGTTCTCGACGAAGCCACATCGAGTCTTGATTCATTGTCTGAGGATCTGATTCAGAAGGCTATGGAAACCGTAATGGAAAACCGCACCAGCCTGGTGATTGCCCACAGACTTTCCACGATCCTGGCAGCTGATAAAATTCTTGTATTTGACAAGGGGATATTAGTCCAGCAGGGTACCCATGATCAGCTGCTGGAAACAGGTGGTTTATACCGGACACTGTATGAGACCCAGTTTAGTGTATAGTAATATAAACTGGATATTTCAAACAACCCGAGTGTATTTTTGATTGGTCGTTTAGACGTACCTGATGATCAAGGGCACTACGATGGCTGTAATACCCAGCAAGACTATCACGCTGGCGAAGAGCAGGTATCGCGTTCCGTAAGTTTTAAGCAATTCCTCTGGATAATATTGATCTACCTGGTTGTCTTTATACATCTTAATGAGCCCTTCCAGCAGCTTGTTTCTGGTTCGTCTGCCGATCAACAGGGCAGATAAAGAAGCGCTGTTAATAAGTAGGGTTACCAGGATAAATACAAAGAAGATCAAGTTGCTCTGCAAGGTGTTTTCATCCGCAGCTGTGTCCGATAAAGCGCTGTTGATACCCAGAACCACCAGGTTAAATACAATCGCTGTTACAACAAATATTGTGTCAGTACGGCTGCTTTGACCTAATTCAGTGGTGATTTGGTCATGGAGTTTTTTTATCATTTGACCCTCCTTAATATATTTGGTTAATCCTTATCATAACAAAGAAATAGCTGAGAATGTATTGGATATATTCTTGGAATATTAAATAATCAAGTAAAGCCTCCATCAATAAACCTCTGTGTTATGCTATAGAAAGCGCTGAATTACTTTCAATTTATCCTGGGACATACATTCCAATTTCAGTGGACGTAATATGATCAAAAGAGTATTTGGTGAACGATTGAAGATAGATTGGAAAATTGCGGTAATCACTGTTGTCAGCACTTTGTTAATAACAGCGGATTATTATTACAGTCCCACTTCCCAAAATTACTTTGACAGCATCTTGTTTTACATCGTCATTCCAATGGGAATAACTCTTTTAGTTTTTCGGGATAGTCCGGCAGATTATGGTTTCACACTGGGTGATTGGAAAACTGGTTTGCTGCTGACTTTTCTGGGAATCGTGTTCATGGTGCCGATAATCTGGTATCTTGGGACCAGAGAAGCTGGAATGCAGAAGTACTATAACTTTACCCAGGAAGGACTATTGTGGAAAAAATCCTTGGAAATATTCGGGTGGGAATATATTTTCAGAGGGTGGATTCTTTTTGGTTATGCCAGGAAATATGGATCAGATGCGCTTTGGATCCAGGCTGTCCCTTTTGCGATTGCTCACCTAGGTAAACCGGAGGTCGAAACCCTCTCGACCATATTCGGCGGATTTGCCTTTGGATGGGTTGCCTGGAGGACGGGTTCCTTTGTCTATTCTTTTTTGATCCATTTGTTTATATCTGCCTTGATCATTGTCGTATCCGCAGGAGGATTTTAATCAAGGATTTCACCACTTTTGTAATTGCAGCAGGGTAAGTCAAGGATTTAAAGAATAGTATGACAATTAATGTTCTTCTTTCAACTGCAGTTTCAGGAAAGACCGATTGGGCAGTAACTCACGCTCGGGATTTGGCTGCCGGTTTACGGGAATCTCCCAGATTGGTTGTTCCAAACCGGATTCAGGTATTTGATTGCAAAAAAAGGCTGGCCAGCAAAGGTGGCGCTCTCGGAGTAGAAATCATCACCTTTGAAGAACTAGCCTGGCAAATTATGGAAATATCTGGCAGGTATCCAGCCAGGCTATCAGAAAATAATCAAGGTTATATCTTAAAGGATCTGCTTCAGGGTTTGAATTTGGACTATTACAGCGGGATCAAATCTAAACCAGGGTTTGCTCAAAAGCTACTGGAAATCATAAGGGAATTGAAGGCGGGGGGAATACAACCAAAACAATTTGCAGCTGCGATTAATACTAATGGGGGTGAGTTAAGATTGTCTGAACTTGCTGTTATCTATCAATCATACCAGAATCGATTGGGAGACCTTAACCTGATCGACCCGATTGGAGCAATCGCTTTGGCGGGAGATCTATTAGAAACTATGCCTCAGGCCTGTGCTGATTGGGATACTTTGATTGTGGATGGATTCGATGATCTTTCACCTGTCCAACTCCGGCTGCTAACCACTCTCAGTAAAATTGTTCAACCGGTATATCTCACTCTAACAGGAAGCGAAGGTGAACCCCGGGAAAAATTGATCCATAAACGATTTTTAAAGTTATTAAGTGACCTTTCTGCGGAAGGGTCTGTGGAGATTCGATCACTTGGAGAAATAAATCCAGCTCAGCAGGAAAACGGGCCGCTTGGTCAAATAAGAGATGTAATATTTGCTCATGGTAGTTCTCAGGTGATAAATCTCGGAGAGCAATTCTCAATGGTCGCAGTACCAGACCGTGAAGCAGAGGTCAGAACTGCTTTGAGGTGGATAAAGAACCTTTCGAAAGAGGGTAAAGTAAAACCTGGTAACGCAGCCATTATCATGCGGTCCCAGGAACCCTATCGTTCAATTCTGAGCAGGATTGCCTGGGAGTATGGCCTAAAGGTCAGAATTGAGGGAGGCCTTCCGCTGGCTGAAAATCCTCTTATCTCGTCAATAATGGCTTTGCTTAGGTCTGGCGACCTCGGAAAAGATGCCTTGAATTGGCGAGATATTGTCCAAAATTGGAAGTCGCCATATTTTAACTGGGATACGCTATATACCGAACTGGGTTTAGAATACGATTTTGAGGGACATTCCCAGCATACCAACTTGATCAAATATATAGCTCATTGGGGTAGTGTTGTTCGGGGCTACAAACAATGGGAAGAGGTTTTTTGTATCTTGATTGAAGGACCTCAATCTGAGACGGGTTCAGATACAGACTACCTTATGACCCCGGCAGGAATTAATGTTGCCGGAGCCAGAGAACTCTGGGAATTATTAAAAGCTTATTCTGGCTTGATCTCTCCTCCAGAAGGGAACAGGTCTGTAGAAGAACATGTTTCCTGGTTAGAAGACTTGATGGGATTGTCTGGTGATGACGAAGTCAATTCCTACACTGGATTGAATATAAAAGATCAAATCCTGGCAGGAACACCGCATCTTGTCCAGCGGGATTGGAAGGCTGTCCAGGTATTTTCAAAGATCCTTGGGGAGTTTGTCTGGTCCTCAAAAATACTTTGTGAAGGAAAACAGGACTTCAGTCATTTTCGGACTGAATTAAATGCAGTTGTAAAAAGAACCTCTTATCAACCCCTGGATATTGATCACGGTGCAATTTCCTGCGCAGATATATCCGAGGTGAGAGGATTGAGATATGAGGCAGTCGCCCTTTTGGGTCTGGGGGAAGGAGAATTCCCGGCAACTATAAAGGAGGATCCATTCTTAAGGGACATGGATCGGGCGGCATTAAAACATGACTCGGGTTTGCCCCTCCAATTATCAACTGATGGCGCCGAAGCGGAATATTTCTATGAATCAATTTGCAGGCCAACAGATTATCTACTGATAACAAGACCACGCATTGCGGATAATGGAGCTCCCTGGCAGGCATCTCCCTATTGGGAAGAAATGAAAAGACGAGTTGACCTGGTTCCCCGTCTGGAGACCTCCAGCACTAAACCAGCTGCTGGCAAGGCTGGTTCGCTTGCGGAGTACTATGAGATCATATTTGGTCAGTATGGATTTTCCAACCTGGGCTGGGAAAGAACTGCAGGAAAACAACCAGAGGATCCCCTAAATATTGTCAGAGCAAGTGAGATCATTAATTCCCGGGTAAACGGACCCAATGGCCTAAATTCTGAATTTGATGGTTGTCTTACCAGACTGAGAGAGGATTTTTTCGCCAGATTTCCGCCTGATCATGTCTGGAGTTCCTCTAGACTGGAAACATATCAAAGCTGTCCTTATCACTTCTTTATATCCAGTGTGTTGAATCTTAAAAAAACTGACCCTCCAAAAGAAGGCTTGGATGCCAGGCAGCTGGGGAACATTTATCACCATATCATGGAAAATTTATATACCTCATGTGGAGAGAACTATTCTCTTGATGAATTATTGGCAATTTTACCAAACATAGCTCTGGATATATTTGATGCAGCCCCTCCCCGGGAAGGTTTCCGGGAGACTGCCTGGTGGGAACAAACCAGGAAAGAAATATTAGAAAATATTGAACGGTCTGTTATTGTTCTGGAAACATTAGAACCTTCATACAGGTTTTATCGAGCGGAACAAAAATTCGGAATCGGGGACCAGCCCGAACTTCACATTGTTATCTCAGATAAAAATGATGAAAGCTACAAGATGCGGGGATTTATTGACCGGGTAGACCAAAATGAAATGGGGGAGCTAAGGATTATCGATTACAAAACCAGTGGTTCATACGGATTCAATAATCAGGCAATCAGAGAAGGAAAAAAACTTCAATTGCCTATGTACGCCTTGGCTGCTCAACAGGCACTCGGATTGGGTCTTGTTCGGGAAGGTTTTTATTTTCATGTTCGGTCAGCAACACCAAGCCCCTTAAAACTTTCTTCATATCGAGACTTTGGAAATAGAGGCCCATCAGTAGCCATGAAACGGTCAATTAGAAACGGGTGGCAAGCTGTGCAATCTATCCAAGCCGGTAATTTTCAACCCAAAGCACCTGATTCTGGATGTCCTGAATATTGTCCTGCTGCAGGGTTTTGCTGGTCTTATCAATCCCCGCAATGGTAATAGATATGAATCAGAATAATTCACTTCCGCCAATTTTGGCTCAAATTTCCTCCAGTCCTGAACAGGAACAGGCGATTCTTTCCCGGGGTACAGATGTTGTTGTGACGGCAGGGGCTGGAACAGGAAAAACGCGAACCTTGGTTGCTCGGTTTCTTTCTTTAGTGGCAGATGGTTTACCGGTGCGTTCTATCGTTGCTATAACATTTACAAAAAAAGCTGCCCGGGAAATGCGCAACAGAATTCGCGAGGAGATTAGGTCCTATCTTGAAGGACTATCTCAGGACAACAAAGATTATGAATTTTGGCGCGAGATTTACCAGAACCTTGATGCAGCACGCATCAGCACAATTCACAGCCTGGCAGCTGATATTATCCGGCAGCATCCTGCTGAACTGAAAGTTGATCCAAAATTCGAGCTGATAGATGAAGGACAGGCAGCTCGTTTGAAAGCCCAGGCGGTTGAAATTGCACTGGCATTGGCTGCCCAGAATGAAGAGGCAGCCCAATTATTTATCGACATAGGTGACTGGACTCTGAGAAGAATGCTGGGAGAAATGCTTGGCAAAAAACTTGATATTCAAGATGCAGTTTTTCCAGCTGATCAGGATTTGTGGTCAATCTGGATGCCGCTTCTCATCCAGCCAATCCAAGATTTTGTGGAACATCCCCTGGTTGAGTCGGGATTGAATGGATTGTTGACTCTGGGCGAAGGGGGAATACTCAATCAAGCTGAAGAAGCAGGTGACTTATTAGTTAACGATTTGCGCATAGTAATTGAGCAATGGAAAAAGATCAATACGGCCAGGTCCAATGACGACTGGATTGGGATTTCCCGGAATCTGGGTCTGCTGCGGAAACATTTAAAACAAAAAGGCCGGAAAGACAATTGGGCGCCTGCCAATCCTCGCGAGATCATTAAACAGATCCAACCCATATACGACGAGCTCATATCTGCTGAAAATTTAGATCTGAGCGTGGATCATAAATTAGCAAAGCAGCTGATACCTGCCCTGATAACTGTTTTTGATTATGCCGTTGATAATTACAATTCTGCAAAAGAATTACTTCAGGCTTTGGATTATGATGATCTGGAAGAAAAAGCACTGCTCCTGTTAAAAAACTTCCCTGATGCCGCCAAATATTGGCAGAAGCAAGTCCAGGCATTGCTCGTGGATGAGTATCAGGATACCAATCATCGTCAGCGGGAATTGGTAAACCTGCTCAACGGTGGTGAAAATAAACTATTTATTGTTGGGGATGGAAAACAATCTATTTATCGGTTCAGGGGTGCGAATGTGGCTGTTTTCCGGCAGGAGCATCGTAGAATCGCAGAGGCAGGTGATAGTTTTCAACTTTCCACTTCTTACCGGGCTCATACCGGTTTATTGGAAAACCTGAATCGATTATTGGAACCTGTATTGGGACTTGAAGAGGATGTTCCTTATCTAGAACCATTTGTTGGTTTACTGCCTGGCAGAGAAAGGTCAAGAATGGATATTCAACAACCCTTTGTCGAACTCCACCTGGCAGCCGGGACAAAAGCTGATGGAGCCTTGTTCATCGCGGCCGAAGCCCTTGCTGCCCGGATTTCAAATCTGGTCAGATCTTCTGAAAATACCTCAACAGATCCCAACGGGTCAATTTCTTTTGGTGATTTTGCAGTATTATGCAGGGCAGCTAGCTCATTTCCCCCATATGAAGCGGCTTTTGAAAAGGCTGGAATACCTTATTTAACGATTGCTGGACAGGGCTTTTATCATCGCCCGGAAGTTAGAGATCTGCTGAATATGCTGCAGGTGTTGGCAGATCCATTTGATGATCTTGCGCTGGCGGGTTTTTTGCGATCGCCGACGGGAGGCTTTTCAGATGGGGACCTGATCACCCTCAGGGATTTTCAATCTCAGAATGAAATATCAGATTTACTAACAGCAGCAAGAAAGGTGGAATTTGAAGGTAACCCTGGAAAATCATCCCAATTAGAAGATTTACTAAACCTTCTTGATGATCTCTCAATTTTAAAAGGGAGAACATCTGTCGCAGATATCCTGAGTGAATTTTTAAATCGTACCGGGTATCTGGCGGCTTATTCTGCATTGGGTCTGGAGCGAAGCATCCAGAATATCAGAAAACTTGTGATAGACGCAGGTAGGTCGGGTTTGGTAAGTATTTCTGAATTCCTTGAGTTGATCACTGAATTAAGAAGTGTTTCTGTACGCGAGAGTGAAGCCCAGTCGATATCAGAAGGTTCAGTACAGATAATGACTGTCCATCAAGCTAAAGGCTTGGAATTTCCGGTGGTTGTTTTGGGTGATGCTACCAAGAAAGGCCGATCAGGGAAGGGTATTCTTCTTGATGAAGAGTTTGGCCTGGTTTTTCCATACAAAGAAGATCAAATTGAGATAGGAGATGATGGACAACCACAGATCAATAACTTTTCATCTTTCGCTTATCAACGAGCTGCTGCAAAGGAAAGACTCAAGGATGAAGCAGAATCCGATCGGGTGCTTTATGTGGCTGCTACCCGGGCTGAGGAATTATTAATCGTAAATGGAGTATTGGGGAATATCACAAAAGACCAGACGGTAGGAAAAATAAATGGCTGGCTTGGAAAAATAGCGGATGTTCTGGGTCTCCGGGATCTAAATTTGCCACTCCATATTGATGGGAACCAGAGTCACGCATTCGAGCTGGATAACCTCGGGTTAGCAGCATCGTTGATGATATATGAAGGGGGAGTAAAGTTTGAGTTTGATCCGAAAATTCCTATTGAGATAGATCCAGGAGAACCCCCGGGTGTATGGCAGGATACACAGGAAGAGGAAGTCCTTCAAGTATTTGAGATCGATAAACACCAGATTAAAAGAGTAGTTCTGTTATCTGATAGAGCATATGCTCCGGCATGGATGGTCGGACAGGTAGTTCACAGAGCTTTGGAGCTATGGAAATTCCCCTATCAGGGTGAGGTAGAATTTTTAGAGTGGGCGGCGGCAGAATTCAAAAAACTTGGCCTTGTAGCTGAGAATGAAATAAAGAATGGTTTCCGCCGTACAACAGAAATTCTGGAGCGTTTTTGCGATCATGATTTATTCCACCGCATGAGTGATGCAGAAATCCTGAAACATGAAATTCCTTACAGCATTATTGGACAAGACGAAGTACTGCAAACAGGTTCGATTGATGCGATATTCAAAGAAGGAGACCGCTGGATTTTGGTTGAATTCAAGACCGATGAGATCAGGGATCGAAAAAGATTTGATTGGGTTTGGAAGCGGGAAGAGTACCAGGAGCAGGTTGCTAAATATCTACAAGCATCTGAACAAATTCTCGGTGAACGGCCAGAACCAATATTAGCTTTCTTGAATTACGAAAAACGAGTCCATATGGTTGTTGATCGATGGTAAAGAATTTTGAATATCCCTTAAATCCATTCTAATCAAGAGTAAAGAATTTGAATTCCTTTTTTAAATTAGTCTTGCCATGCTTTAAGAATAAATCCCGGATATGATCATCCATACTCAGATAGGTCACCTGCCATCCCTGTTTTATAAGTCCAATCACACTTTTTACAAGTGATTCCCTTCTCTCCCAATCGGAGTGCTGGAAGGCGTCGTCCAGAATTATGAACAGCGGATCACCGCTGTTCAATCGGGAAGCGATGCCCATCCTTAACGCCAGTTGAATTTGCTCCCTGGCTCCTGTGCTCAAGTCGCTGAGTGGGTGCTGACTGTACTGGTCGTTGACATAAACCTGATCATCAACCAGGTCAAGAGAGTTGTATGTCCCTGTAATACTGGCGAGCAGATCGGTTACCTCTTTGGTATTGATATCCCGCTGGATCTTTTGGTCTTCTTCATTCTCTATACGGTCAAGGATCTGAACCACGCCGATCTCGGCAACTATCCGGGCTGTGAGTTCGCGGTATACCCTTTTCTTTTTTTCAGTGATTGTTCTTAAATGGAACAGCGCTTCTTCCCAGGAAATAGTAATATCATCGCTGGTCTCATGGCAGATCACCTGCTTCAAAGAACTGAGCGTTTGCTGCTTGTCTTCGAGCTCATTTTCCAAAATGCCCAATTCATCTTGAAGGTCAATCACTCGTTGCGGATTATATTCCTCGCCAACCGGCTCTTCCTGGACTTGCTCCTCGGGCACACTGAGTTTTTCTAGATCCAGATCAAGAGTATGGATTAGTGCAGTGAGCTCATCTGATTTTGTCTTCAGGTCTTGTAAGCTCTTTTCCCAATCTTTTTCCTGGACGATCTTCCCTATCAGCGATTCGAACAATTTCTCTAGATCGGATTTTCTTTGTATCTGTTTTGTTCTTTTTTCTTGAATTTCCTTTTCAAGAGGTTCCACCTGAAAGTAGTGTTTCTGGATGGATTCCCTTTTTTCTTGAAGGACTGACAAACCGCGCAAGGTTTTGCCAAATCTGGCTTTATATTCTTCCTGGATGGATTGTCGTTCCTGTACTTCAGTGATACTTGAAGTCCATTGCTGCAGGCGAAAGGTAGAATAGAAGATCATTCCAATGGCTACCAGAGCAAGCGGAAGACCAACCCAGAGAAAATTAAACACCGGCACAAGGTCATTTATCCCAAGGAGAATTAATCCTATCAGCAGCAGGGGCATTCCAATAAAAGTCAGCCAGCGTGCTGGTTTTTTCGTTACTTCAAGACTGCGGCTTTCCCAAATTGATATTGCTGACTCCAGCCAGGTATAATGCTCGCTGGCTTTTTGATGCTTCTTGAGATCCTTTTCCCGCTCTGAAAGCCTTGCCTCATCACTGGTGAAATCATGAAGATTTTCTCTCAGGCTCCCAATGATCTCATCGGATAGTATGTCTTTTTTAAGACTTAGGTTATTGAACTCCTGGCGAAGCTTATACGCGGCATAATGTTTCGCACTTTCCTGAGCTTTCAAACCATGCTGGATCTCAGTGATGTTTATCTCCAGCTGGCGGAGAGGACCTTGGGAGTATTCATTTTCCACTTTATCCAGCAGGCCTCTAAGTTTTTGGATTTCGTTATATAGGTCCTGACGATCCTTAAGGACGCCGCGGTTTGCTCCCTGAATTTCTAGACCAACCAGGACAGCTCCCTGGATGGTTTTTGAGATCGGGTTCCGAATATGATCCAGAAGCACCTCGCTGGTAAGCGCGGTCTTGAGTACCTCGCGATTTATACCACCAGGTGTACCCGCCAGGTCAAGTTCGCCGCCTTTAACCACCAGCAAACGAGCCATATTAAGCGGCAGCCCAAGTTCGTCATCCTCCCAATAGTCCTCGATCTTTTTCTTGGTAGTGGGGCTGAATGAAGTTGGTTCATCTGTAAGGCCGCTGACGGTGACGTTTCCTGTTCCGGGGATCTCCCGTAAATTCCATTTGGACGCATGGCGGAATATGGAACCCAGTAGGAATTCTACTAGTAAGGTTTTTCCGGTTTCATTCTGTCCGTAGATTAAATTCAATGAGCCCAATTTGAGATCTAGAGAATCCAGCGGCCCCAGGTTTTTGACGTTTATTTTATCAAGGCGGATTGGCATCACGTAACTCCATAGATTACCTTTAATGCTTCTTCAAGGATCTCTGTTTTTCTGGGCGCAGATGAGTTTTCAGTCCATTCAAGTTCTTCAATCCAGTCCTGGATATCAAGGGCGATTTGCTCGCGATCCGGATCAGGTTTGTGAAACAACATTTTTAGGTCAGGCTCGCCTTTTTCAGATAAATTGAAGGGAGAAAATACCTCTTTAACTATCTTCTTGACTGCTTCACGGTCGGCTGCAAAGCCGGCAATCTCCACCTGGATTTGAACGCGTTTTTCCCATCCGTCAGGCAGCCCCCAGGATTCGATGCGGCCCTTCATTTGTTTCTCTAGCAACTCCAATTCATTTTCCCGTGACAGCATGACAAAACGTTCGTTAAAAAAGAGCAGGGGGCTGTCCACGAGCTCAGGAGTGATTTTCCCTTGTTTTAAGTCCAACAGTAGAAAATATCTCAACCCGGTTTCAGTGACATTGAGCGGGCATGGCGAACCTGGGTAGCGGACTTTTTGCCCATCAAACGGGAGATGTATATGACCCAGGAATACCAACTCCGGTTTGTAAAGCTCCAGATCTGACCGTGTCAAAGGCATATAGACCCCAGGCTCGTAGGTATCAGGGGTTTGAATTCCCGGAGACCAATCCCCATGACCGATCAGGATCCAGCGTTGATCAGTTAGCTCAGCCGCGAACGGGGTTATAACACTCCCCATGGTTTGGCCTTTTTGATAGGGAACAAACAAGATTTTCCAGTTTCTATTTATTGGAAGTAACTTAGGTTCGTCATGGACGATCAAGCCGTCAGCACTAATATTTTTCTGATTCAGGCCTTCATCGTGATTACCAGGGATGATGGCAGTTGTGAGGCCTGGTGGACGATGTTTTCTATATAGAGCTTCGAATTCAGCGTAGTTGGGCATGGACTGGTCAAATAGATCTCCAGCAATAATCAACAGTTTGACTTGAGATTTACCGCACTGGTTTAAGATATTGGCCAGTGATTGAAATCGTTCAGGATTCCTGGCCTGGGTTGTGAGATGGAGATCTGCTGTAAGAGCGATTTTCAAAATTAACTCTCCTGGATATGTCTTGTTGATTTATTGTATATCATACGGTGGTTTTGTATGAAAAATCCCCCTTTAGCTTGTCCCATCAATGATGTTTAAATTCAGGTCTGGTCGCTGGCTGACTTATCTCCGGGAGATTTTTTAGCGCTGACTGATTCCAGACGAATACTCCATATACTGGTCTTTTTCAACTCGTTCTCTGGAAAGGACCAGGTTTTGCCGGAATAATGTTCCATGATCTGATTCATTGCCAAAGCTTTTTCTGATTGTTGAGTTAACTCCTCAGCGTTGCCTTCGGCTATTGCGCTCTGATAATGGATCGTCCAGTTACAGGCGAATTCCGGATCCTTGACAATCTCAATATCAGTTTCAAAAGTCAAACAGACCCGGGGATTTTCTTTCAAAATTGATATTTTCTTACCGGCTGGACTTGAATGAAAAAATATGCAACCGCCATCATAGCCAAACGAGATGGGAACGACATAAGGTTGATCATTCGTGGTGCATGCCAGGTGGCAGATCAATGCCCGGTTTATGATGGTATCAATAATTAATTGTTCAGTGATCTCTTTATCTTTTCTTCTCATAATTATAAAGATGTTCCAGTTTCAACTGGTTGCTGTGCGCTTTCTTGATAATCTGCGCAAGATCAATCCCAGTAGGATGGCTACAATAATTACTGCCAGGGCAGGTAAAATGATTGAGATAATTGTGCCTAGTATGGAAGCAATTAATTCCACTGTTGAAACAGCGGGGTTTGCGAGTCCAGCAGTGGAGGCGGTGGAAATACCTCTTACTATGACACTGGATCCCTGAATTAATCCTGCAATTCCTCCTCCTGCTATGATCGCCAGGGACCAACGTAAAAATGTAGATACATCACCAACCATTGATGCAGTTGCAATTGTTCCTGCAACTATAGCAGCTGGTGTGGCGATGGTGTCAAGCATGTTATCCAGCCAGGGTATGTAGTAAGCTGCGATCTCTATGACCATGGCAATTCCAAAGGAAATAGTTGCTGGCCAGGAACCGATCCATTCAAATCCCGGAGAAAATGACAAAGCTCCAGCATGGTGGGCGATACTCATTCCCAGCAGGGGGACAAAGATCCGAAAACCACAGGTAGCACTCAGTCCGATTCCGATAAAAATTCCAAATAGTTCTTGCATGTAAAATCTCCTGGTACTCAGGCACGAACAAAATATCTAATAGGGCCAAATAAATGGCATTAATGACAAGCTAACCAATAAAACTATTATTGTTAATGGTAATCCAACCTTTACATAGTCGGAAAACTTATAGCCTCCTGGCCCCATGACCAGCAGGTTGGCTGGGTGACCAACGGGGCTGAGGAAAGCTGCTGAGGCTGAGACGGCGATGGTCATCATCAGGGGATAGGGGGAAATTGCCAGTTCAGCAGCTGTACTCAGGGCTATAGGCACCAGTAGAACCGCAACCGCTGAATTGGGCATGATTTGGGAACTAAGGGATGACAGGATAAATAATCCGGCAGACAACGCAAGTGGGCCAGAATTGCCTAGCATAGCGATCAAGCTGTCTCCAATTAATTTTGCTGCTCCAGTTTGTTCTAATGCTATACCCAGGGGAAGCATACCTGCGATCAAGAACACAGCTTTCCATTCTATCAAACGATAAGCTTCGTCCATTCCCAGGCAGCCAGTGAGGACCATCAGAGCAACACCCGCCACAGCGGCAATGGAAATAGGCAGCCAATTGAGGATGACCGGTATGAGAACTAGTGCCATTATCAATAATGCATGAGGTGCTTTATTTAGCCTTGGTGCAGGCAGTGCCTCCTCACTTAGAACCAGAAAATCAGGCTCGGTTCCGAACATACGTAAACGTCGGCGGGGGCCAAAAAGTAACAGAGCATCGCCTAATCGAAGCTTAAAATCCCTTAGATGGGATCTGTATGCTCGGCCCTCTCTCCAGATTGCCAGGATTGTTAAACCATATTTCGCTCTGAAATCAAGTTCTCGAATGGCTTTACCGGGCAGAGAAGAATGAGGGGAAAGTACCGCCTCAATTATTCCCGTTTCGTCAGTTTCTAATTCGGCCAGATCGGGTTGAGCATCTGTTTCAATTATCAGGTTCTGCAATCCTTCAATTGTTCTGAGGTCATTGATATTTCCCTTTAGTATCAACATGTCACCGGCCTGGAGTATTTCCTCAGGTGGCGGCATCAGCTCAGTCTTGTCATGGCGGATAATGCCCTGTACGCTGAGACCAAATGCATCCCCTAAGCGGCTGGAGATCAATGATTTTCCAGCCAAATTGGATGCAGCAGGAACCCTTGCCATTAATATATGGTCTTCCAGGTGAAAATCCCTGGATATTCCAACCTTTGAAAGCAGGAGATCTTCATCATCCTCGATCAATTCTAGATTCTTTTGTAGGCCTTTGACTAATAACGTATCACCTTCTTGAAGAGGCATGGTTTCAAGATCATCATAATAGGTAGTCGTCTTGCGCTGGATCGCTAGAACAATCAAGTTATATGTATAGCGAAATGCCGATTGCGGTAATGTCAATCCTGTCAGCGATGATCCAAGAGGTATATAAATTTCTGCAAGTTTAATATCCTCGGATACTATTTTTTCTAAAGGTAAATTTTCTTGATCAAGCAATAGGTAGTCTTTGCCGTGAAATTCAAACAAGCGGTCCAACTTTCCTTCGACCAACAGTCGGTCACCTACCTGAAGGACAAAATCAGGCCGAGGGGCCATCAGGGGATTATTTTCACGGAAAACGGTAATTACGTTCAATTCAAGAGCAGCTCCGAGGCGGCTTTCCTGGAGAGACTTTCCAGCCAGCGGTGAATTAGAAGGAAGGCAGATAAAAGCCATTCGTTCCTGGAAATCGTACACGTCAGTGACGTCAGGAGTCCGGCTTAATTCCCTGGCGAGATCTATTTTTGGAAGTAAATGCCGTCCTACCAGGGCCATGTAGATAGTTCCGCTGAAAAGAATGGCCAAACCGATGGGAGTAAAATCAAACATTTGGAAAGGTTTTAAACCCGCCTCCCGCAAAGCTTCGCTGATCAGAATATTGGGTGGAGTGCCAATCAGAGTATTCAGTCCTCCCAACAGACAGGCAAAAGCCAGCGGCATTAAAAATCGTGATGGGGGACGATCGGTACGACGGGCAATATCTATCACAACTGGCAAGAACAGCGACGCCACGCCAATGCTGTTCATGAACCCGGACAGGATTCCACTGGTTAACATGATAATGATCAACAGCTTAACTTCGTTATCTCCCGCTAACCTGAGGACAAATTTTCCAAGTTTGCTGGCAATACCTGTTCGCGCTAATCCACCACTGAGAATCAGTACTGCCCAGACGGTGATAACCGCAGGGTTGCTGAATCCGGAAAGTGCCTGAACTGGTGTGACCAGATTGCTGATGGCAAGACTTCCTAAAACCAGTAATCCAACCAGGTCCATCCGAATGCGATTGCTGATAAACAGCACGATCGACACAATTAGAATGATCAGAACAAGAATTACCTCAGGCGTCATGTTTCAGTTCCTGGCTCTTGTGATAGGATAAATCATCGCCGCGCTATTCTTGATGGTATGTTTCAAATGATATTGAAACCAATTATAGCTTATCTGGAGGATAGAAATTTCAGTTCTGGAATGAACAAAAATTATCTTGGTAAAGCAGATATTTGATATTGATCGGCAATCATTAAATACCCACTCAATTCTCATTTATAATCAGGTTAGGACGAACTACTTACAGAATGTACTTTAATCCCGGGAAACGCCTGAGGATGGCTGCAGCCAGAAAAACCATGAATAATACCGGCAGGATCGATAAGCAGATTTTAAGTAAGGGATGTAAAGAAGATTGATGGATCAATGCTGAATATGTAACGAGAACCAGAGGATGGATAATAAATGCAGCGTAGGAACTGTCGGCTATTTCCCGTGAAAGCCAGGAAGAAGAATTTACGTATTTATGGAAATAGAATAGACCGGTGATGATGATGCTTACGCAGAATAACTGCTCCCAGAGCGAATAAGCAAACGATTGCCAATGGAATCCCCCCAGGGCTGGCCCTAAATCTCCCTCAAGACCGCCGCTGAGAACGAAAATGATTGGCATTGATAACAACAAACCTAGGATGAGGTAAAGCCAGGATCGCGAGAATATCAACTCCAGATGATCAAACCACTTTCCATGAAAAGCGACAATGCCCATGAAGAATAAAAATATATATTGAAGGACATGGGGAGTCTGCAGGTTGAGAGGTTGAAAAACATATCCTACTGGAAAATATATTCTGATCAAGAAGGTAGATATCCCGGTAAACAAGGCGAATAACAGGATTTTCAAAGGGGAGGGGATTCCCTGAAACAAAGAACTGAATTTCGGGTTCATTGACCAGGGAATGAAAAGCATGGATAGGATCAGTAATAACAATACAAACCACATTGGGCCTAATTCATAACCAAATTCCAGCTGCTGATAAATCATAATGAAACTTGAAAGATTGACAGGGTGATCAAACATGATCCTCTTGAAAATGACTCTCAGGAGAGGTGAGACCAGGTAAACAAACAATAGGATGGGTAAGCCGAGGCGGAATATACGACCCCAAAAAAACTGGGATGGTGTTTTTGATGTGAGGGATTTCGAGGAAAAGTAACCGCTTATAAAAAAGAAGAAACCCATAAAGTATGCTTGGTTGGCCGCTGTGATAAGAACAAGAGAAGTTAAGCTAAAAATATCAAGTTGGGAATATTCAAATTCTCTGTAATACCATCCTCCCGGTGCCCCATATGTAATCATCAGATGATGAAGGATCACGATAACCGTTAAGTAAATTCGCAGGTTGTCGATGTAATTGATCCGTGGTTTGGAACTCATAAGAATGATTAATCCTGAAATAGATTCTGGAGGTCTGAAAGCCGCTCGATCAATGTCCCTCCGGCTGCCGCCAATCTTTTACGATTTTGATGGCCGTTTGGTATCAATATAAATTGCACGCCGATCTCATCAGCTATCTCAGCATCATGGATGGTGTCGCCGATCAGCAAAACTTCACCTGGATTGTGGCCGGCAGTCTTCATGTAGGACCTGGCCAGGGAGACCTTCCCGGCTGCGTGATGATTATCCAGGCCCTTGACAGCATTAAAGTATTTCTTAATTTTGTAATCCACAACAGCTTGATTGAGATAACTGTTTTTGCTGGCCGAGAGAATGGATTGAGTGCGGCCTGAATTGTGAATGATTTCCAATGTTTCCCTGGCATCATCCATTAGTTGGCAGTCTGAACGGCCTGTTTCATAGGCTGTTATAAATTCCGTGCTGACAATTTCAAAAGGTTCCACCTCAAAATCAAAACCAATTTTCAAATAGTAATCCTGAACTGGGAAATTAAAGATAGCCAGGTACTGAGCCCGCGAGACAGGTTTGAGTCCTCTCTTTTTCAGCATTGGATTGATGATAGATATACATAAATCAAGATCGTCGAGCAGTGTGCCGTTCCAATCCCAAATAATATGCTTAAAATCCAACATTTTTATTTCTGACATGTTTGTTTGCTGCCCTTAAGGAGAATGTTTGATTAACCGGTTTTTACTTCTGGTGGTTCCGATAGCTGTAAATGCAGTTTGGCAATAACGCGTTTCAAAGATTTAAGCAGAATCCTGGTGAGCTTGAGGAAGGTTGCAAAGGCAGTGGATATCTTCCCCGATGGCGATTTTTGGGAGACATGGCTATCTTCCTGGTGGATATTAGGACACCAGGTGAATAAGCAAATTCTAACATTAAGGTTTGCGT
>CAYUXO010000032.1:0-25481 GCA_964448865.1 uncultured Anaerolineales bacterium | reverse complement strand
TGATCTATTTCTCTAAATTGGTTGTTTACCCTTGACACTGCTATTCATCGGTAGCCCGCATTCTTGTTTTGATCAAAGAATTCATCAAGTAACTTGTCGAACTCGAAGGCAATAGGCAATTCGGGCAGCTCATCACGGCTGAAATATTTTAGAGCCTGTCCCTCACCCAAAACCATTTTCTTAATTTCCTTATGTGTCTCGCCAATGAAGATGTGTTGTTCGATTGAAAATAGGCGGTCTTCAAGTTTGCGCTTGTAGACCTTCCAATGGAACAAACTCAAATGAAGTCCTGTTTCTTCAGCCAACTCACGGTGAGCTGCTTGTTCAGGGGTTTCAGGAGATTCGACAACACCACCAGGTAAGGTCCACTGGTTAGGACAAGATATGTTAGGGTTGTTATCTCGCAATTGTAGTAATACTTCCTCGCGATTATTTATCAGGATTATGGCGACGGTTTGAGGATCAGGTATCAACCCTGCTTGCCATTTCTGTTCCAACTGATTGACCCATTCTTGATATGCTGCTGGATCATTTTGGGGTGGTGTGTCAATCATTGTGTTCCTACACAATCAAAAGATGAGACATGCTATAAGCGGCCTAAGTCCGGTGTATGCACTTGTTAGCGAATTGATTGATAATATGGGCTATTACAATTGTTTCTCCCATCTATAGTAAGAAGTATCTGCCAATTCAAGCATTTCGATGTCACCAGCGCTGTCTCCGTATGCATACACGGTTTCATAATCATCTAAATCGAATTTTTCTTGGATTCGTTTTACTTTTTCAATTCCATTGCAATCTTCTCTGGTCAGTTTACCGGTTACCAAACCATCTTTCACTTCAAGACTTGAACTGATTAACTCTATTTCGTTTTTCTGACACCAATTGAGTATCCATGAGTCCAAAGAGGCGGTGACTACAACAATTTTATCTCCATTTGATTTATGTATTTTTACTTGTTCTAGTGCATTTTGTCTGATCAAACCTGGCAATTTTGCCTCTGCATAGCTTTTTGCTAACTCATCAAAATATGTCTTTTGCCAACCCTTAAAGCAAAAAGTTAAAAATAGCTCTTTGGTTTTTCCCATTGGAATTAATCCTATTGCATATAAAACTGTAATTGGTAAAAACAGGAGGGATTTTAAACTAATCAATATGTGTTTTTTACTTACAAAATCCATGAAATCATAAAAGCTATCCTTCTTTGTTATTGTTCCATCAAAGTCAAATAAGGCTAGGTTCATAAATTTTTTCTCTTTTTATCGCTAACGGGTGCTTAACGGGCTTGGCGGCTCTGCCCTAAGCCACCCGATAACCCAGACCAGACTTGGCAAATCGCGCCGCGTACCACCTTGACGAATGCCAAGTCCTGTACACGCGGGGTTGTGCGGCATATTTTCTTGAGTCCCAATTCAGCATTTTTAACAACTCTTTTTAGAATCGATCTGCTCTTAAAGGTGTCATATCAATAGACGGCTTTTCGCCCGCAATAATTTGCGATATCAGCTTGCCTGTAATCAGCCCATGTGTCATCCCTAGTGTTCCATGACCAGTAGCCAGAATTAGATTTTTAAACTTTCCGCTACGCCCAATGATGGGCAAATCATCCGGCGTTGCCGGCCTATAGCCAGACCATTCGACTTCTTGCTCCAATTCTTCCATACCAGGCAAATATTCATTCACCGAACGACGTATCGCCTCCAACCGCCGCTGGTTGATTGATGGATCGAAACCCGCTAATTCCAGCGTGCTAGTAAAGCGCAAAGTCTCTCTCATTGGTGTTACGGCGATCTTGCGTTCAGATAGAGAGAGCGGTAAATGAGGGCTGGTAGACGGTCGTTTGTAAGTTAAGCTATACCCCTTGGCGGGTTGGATGGGCAGTCTTAATTTCAGGCTGCGAACCACCACTGGCGACCAGGCACCGGCTGCTAACACTACCTGATTGGGTGTAAACGCGCCTTCTGTTGTAATTACCGATGAAATTTGTTGACCTGATGTCTCAAATCCAGTAACAGCTGTTCCCGTTTTTAGCTCTACGCCCTGATTTTTTGCCAGACGGGCCATCTCATGTACAAAGCGGACAGGGGTTACGTGTGCATAAGCAGCACAGTAAATACCATGAGTAACGGCTGGCAATACATTGGGTTCTATCCGACGCACGCCATCCGCGTCTAATAATGATGCATCCACGCCAAATTCATGTAATAAAGTTGCATCAGCTACTCCTTTTTCAAAACAATCTTCACTGGTGAATAGAATCAACCGCCCTTTGCGCTCGTAGCCAAAATTCACATCTTCTTTGGCGAACAATTCATCAAACAGATCAAAACTACCCTGCCCCAACGATAATAAAATGCTAATGGATTGGCGCATCTGTTTTTTATTGCAAGCGCCGCGAAATTTCCACAGCCAGCGTATGAGATCAAGATCCAGACGAGGTTTGATGTAAAAAGGACTTGCCGCATCTAACATCCATTTCAGGCCCTGACTGGGGACGCCGGGCGCAGCCATCGGGATAGCAAATCCATTGGCAATCAAACCCGCATTACCGCGAGAACTACCCGCACCAATATTATCCTTTTCAATAAGTGTCACGGACCGTCCCTGCATAGCCAAGTAGTAGGCTACAGATACACCAATGATTCCACCACCGATAACAATAATGTCTTTTTGTTGGTCCATATAGATGATCTCAGTGCCTAAGGGCTGTTTTTACCTTGCCATCGTGAATTTTTTGCCGCACAACGGATGAGCTCACCCGCCGCCGATTTAGCTAATAATGATTATGGATTATGAAGCAATAATTGTAATAAGCGCCCACTTCCCCACGCTGAAGGCGGTCAGGTGGGGCGGGGGTTAGGGACCATATACTTTACAGCCGTCTTTTAGAACAACTAATGACCCTGAGATCATATCGGTCCATTTTTCATTTTTTGTCAATGGATGGGAAGCGATCACATAACCCCTTTGATCCGGATGCTTTTCCTCGGCCAGATCAATTTCCCAGTCCTCATCCTTAAGTGAAACAATGCCAAATGGTGAAATTCTCTCGGTTATCCAGAGGCCATTATAACCATCTTTGTCCTTATAACTAAATAAGTGTTCACCTTCCGAAAACAATAAATTCATGGTGCCAAAGCTGTTAAATTTGCGGAGTAATGACTCGATTTTTTGAAAATCCACAAACTGAATATTCGATTCTGATAATGTTGTGAGCAAGGTACAAAAAAGATGCTCGGAATCGGTTTCTCCTACTGGGAGAAAACTTAACTTTGCATTGTCCATAACTTGTTCCAGGGTGCCGTTGTGAGCAAACACTACATCAAAGGATCGGAAAGCCCGCTGGAAGGGATGCGTGTTCTGGAGAGTGTGCTTGCCTTTGCTGGCTTTCCTGACGTGACTGATGAAAATATGACTTAATAATGGCTCATAATCACGAATGAATGTGGCCAGCTTACTCTCTTGGACCTTAATTGGCTCTTTAAATATCTGGCATGCTTTGCCATCATAGCTGGCTATTCCCCATCCGTGCGGATTTTGTTCCCCACGATGGCTAAAGCCCCTGAACGAGAATGAGGGACGAACTGGAAGGTTGAAATTAAGGCCTAACAACTCACACATCTTTTTTATCCAATACTCTATAGTACCTAACGGTTTGCGTAACCTGCTCGCCGCTTTTGCAACACCCGATTATTTAGTCACAGCCAAACTCTTGTAAATTTTGCGCCGATTCCCAGAGCCAGAGGCGAGGCCGGTTTATGCGGGATTAGGTGGCGCTAGTAACTCTAATTATAAGAAACCTTCGTCCAACCCGCAACATTTGTTCGCGACTTTGACCATTGCCTTCGCCTTCCAACTTGCAGGTGGCTAAACGGACGACTTTTAATGAACCTTGTTTTTCTCTGAAACCAGTTTGCCGAAACCTACAACCTAAACCTTCCCGCATAACTACAGTTTTTCAGAGCCTCCTTCCCCGGCGGCTTAGATATTTCTTTCAGCCCCAATTTTCTTTTAGCAACCTAATGGCGGAAGTTGAGCTGCCCCGCAGGTGCATGCGCTCGCAGTCTCGCCCAGCGGCGCGGTTTGTCCGCGTCAGCCGTAAGAGCTGGTTGGCAAATCCCCTAAACGCCTATTGGCATCTAAAAACTCATTACGTAGTTGAACATAATTTAAGGCAACTGGGAACTGAGGAAATTCTGCTACGACATTGTCCGGTGGACAAAACAGAATCCCTGCGTCTGCTTCTGCTAGCATACTCGTGTCATTATACGAATCGCCTGTGGCGACTACGGCATACCCCAGGCTGCGAAATGCTTTGACGGCCATGCGTTTTGAATCTTCTTGCCTAAGACGATACCCGGTCACGCTGCCATCCTGTAGAACTTCCAAGCGGTGACAGAGGAGGGCAGGATATTCTAGTTGCTTCACCAGGGGCGCGGCGAATTCATAGAAGGTGTCTGACAACAAGATGACTTGGAAACGTTCTCTGAGCCAACCAAGAAAGTCCTTTGCTCCATTCAGAGTACCCATTTTTGCAATCACAGCTTGGATATCAGGCAAGCTGAGATGATGTTCTTCCAAGATACGCAGTCGCTGACGCATTAACACGTCATAGTCGGGGATATCCCGCGTTGTTGCCCTCAGTGCCTCTATGCCTGTCTGCTCGGCAACGTTAATCCATATTTCAGGGACGAGAACACCTTCGAAATCAAGGCACGCGATCTTCATATTCTTTCTCCTATATCGTATTTATGATTTATTGCCGATGAATGCGTAAACCAACCACCGACTTTTGCAAGACACCATTATTTTGCCAAAGCCAAAGTTTACAAATTTCGCGTCGCTTATCGCGTAGTATCTCCTTGGAGGATCGATGTCAGATGCGTGTCAGCTCTACGCGGGGGTGCGATCCATTTATCCATTTGACTAAATCGCTGTTTCTAACAGGTTAGGCGTAGCCTACCACACAACATGCAATCTGGCATGCCCGCAAGAATAGTTTGGCAAGTAATTGCTATCAATTATTTAAATAATTTCCTATATTGCAAAAACCGCAAATAATTTATTGTCCAAAAGCGTTCTGTGAGATATAATCTTCCGCAACATTATTGATCTAAAAATAAAAGGAAAGGTTAAATTGCGAGGCAAATCTACGACCCCCAGAATAGAGACGATAGCAATACACGCCGCTCGAAACGCTGACCAAAAAGTTGGGGCGGTTGTGCCGCCTATTCACCTGTCAACAACCTATGTGCGCGGCAACGATGGCGACTTTGAATACTCACGGACAGGTGGGCCCACTCGCCTCGCCTTGGAAGAGATCCTAAACCGATTAGAGGACGGCGCAGGAGCGGTAGCTTTTGCATCTGGCATGGCTGCTGTCGCCGCCGTTTTCCAGTCATTTCAGCACGGCGATCACGTTATTTTGCCGGATGACACTTATTTTGGCGTGCGCAAATTTGTGACGAAGATATTAGCACGTTGGGGATTGGCTTACACGATCGTAGACATGACAGATTTGGAGAACGTGAGAAATGCTCTTCAGCCAAACACAAAAATGATTTGGGCTGAATCACCCTCCAACCCGATGTTGAAGATAGTAGATATTGCGGCGGTGGCCGATATTGCTCATAATGCGGGTGCAAAACTCGGTGTGGATGCCACCTGGTCAACGCCCATTTTGCAGCACAGTCTGGCTTTGGGGGCAGATTATGCAGTGCATTCCACCACAAAATATCTAGGCGGTCACAACGATTTGTTAGGAGGAGTCGTAGTCGTCCGCGAGAAAAATGTCTTTTTCGAACGCATTAGAGAGATGCAGGTAACCGGCGGCAGCGTACCAAGTGGATTTGATGCCTGGTTGCTGCTGCGCGGCATTCGCACTCTGCCCTATCGGATGCGTGCCCATTGCTCCAACGCCATGAAGGTGGCGTGCTTTTTAGAAGATCACCCGCAGATTCACACCGTTCACTATCCGGGCTTGGAAAGCCACCCAGGACACGAAATAGCCAAACGACAAATGGAAGACTTCGGCGGGATGCTGTCCGTACAGGTGAAGGGCGGCGCAAAGAAAGCAGCCGCGGTGGCTCGCAGCACAAAAGTTTTTTTACGGGCGACAAGTTTGGGCGGCGTAGAAAGCCTTATTGATCATCGCGCTCCTGTAGAAGACCCTGGTACGAAAACCCCAGATGATTTACTGCGTTTATCGGTGGGATTAGAGCATCCCGATGATTTGATTGAAGATTTGGCGCAGGCGCTGGCTTAGGGTTCAGAAACACTATTTTTATTATCGTGACAATATGAATAATACAACAATAAAGTTGGATGAAATTGATTTCAATATCTTACGTCAGATACAACGGAATAGCCGCATTAGCAATAGTGAGCTAGCTCGCCGCATCAATTTGTCGCAACCTGCAACGCATAAGCGCATAAAACGACTAGAAACCATCGGTGTCATTCGTCAGCACGTTTCTCTCTTGAATCGCGAAGCATTGGGGTTGGATATTGTCTGTTTCTTTCAAATTCGCCTACAAGCGCACACCGAAGAAGCATTGATCCGTTTCGAAGAAAATATCCAAAACTTGCCATCCATTTTGGAGTGTCATTACCTGACAGGGCAATTTGACTATTTGCTCAAGGCAGTCTTCCGAAATCGCCAAGAGCTTGCAAACTTTGTACGTACTTCCATCACCCCATTACCAGATGTTGTTCAAATTTCAACCAGTGTTGTCTTTTCAGAAATTAAGTCAACAACTGTATTGCCTTTACCCGATGATACTGTCTAATTATATAGAAAGAAAAACGAATAAGGAGTATTCAAAATAATGACTGAACGCAAGAAAGTAACCCTTCGTACCCTTTTCAACAAGGCTGCTGAAAATGAGCCTATTTCGTGGCTCACCTGCTACGACTATCCAACCGCCTATCTGCAAGAAGAAGCGGGGATCGACATGATCCTTGTCGGCGATAGCCTCGGCATGACCATGCTCGGCTACGATGGCACTCTTCCTGTCACGATGGAAGATATGATCCGCCACACTCAAGCTGTTCGACGTGGCGCGCCGAATGTCTTTGTAGTCGGCGATATGCCTTATATGAGTTACCAACCCAGCAACGAAGATGCTGTCCGCAACGCCGGGCGTTTCATGGCAGAAGCAGGTTGTGATGCCATCAAACTCGAAGGCGGCATAGCAATGGCACCACGCATTAAAGCGATCTCTGATGCTGGTATCCCCGCTATTGGGCATCTCGGTCTCACCCCCCAAAGCGTTGCTTCGCTTGGCGGTTTCCGTGTGCAAGGGCGCGGCGCGGCGCAGGCAAAACAAATCATGGATGATGCAAAAGCCCTCGAAGAAGCAGGCGCGTTCGCCATTTTGCTAGAAATGGTGCCCGACCGTGTCACTGCCATGATTACCGAAGCCGCCGATGATTGTCTCATCATGAGCTTAGGGGCAGGCCCCGATGCTCACGGGCAACTGCTTATCTACCACGATATGTTTGGGCTGTATCCCAAGTTCAAACCGCGTATGGCAAAAGTCTACGGAAACGCCGGCAAAGTTATTCTCAACGGGCTAAAAGGCTACGTCAACGAAGTCAGCTCCAAAGAATTCCCCCAACCCGAAAACTGGTTCACCATCAAAGATGATGAATTTTATGAACTAAAAAAGCTGCTTGATTAGGAGACAGGAAACCAGTAAATCAGGGATTAGTAGACCAGTTCACTGCTCCCTGATTTACTAATCCCTGATTAAACTATGACCTACGCCAACCGAACTGACCACCTAAAAGCCGAAGGCGCATACGCCGTTCTCGCAAAAGCACAATCTTTAGAAGCGGATGGGCGGGAGATTATCCACTTTGAGATTGGACAGCCGGATTTCGATACCTTCGATAATATCAGCCTCGCGGGGATGCGGGCAATCGCCAATGGGAAAACCAACTACACGCATCCCGCTGGAACGCCCGCCTTTAGACGTGCTATCGCTATGGATGCATCTATCCGACGGGGCATATCCGTCTCGCCAGAGCAAGTCGTCGTCAGCCCTGGTGGGAAGCCAAATATCTTCTTCCCCACTCTTGCTCTCGTTAATCCAGGCGACGAAGTTATTTATCCGAACCCAGGCTTCCCCACATACGAAGCGATGATCGGGGTAGCAGGTGGTATCCCAGTCCCCGTCTCGCTGGTTGAAGAAAATAATTTCTCCTTCGACCTCGACGTTTTCGACAAGCTCATCAACGAGCGGACAAAGTTCATCATCATCAACTCGCCTAGCAATCCCACCGGTGGCATCATCCCCCAAGCCGATTTGGAACATATCGCCGCCGCCGCAAAAAAATACGATGCATGGGTGCTTTCCGACGAGATTTACGCCCGTATCGTCTATGACGGGCAAGTCGCCCCCTCGATTTACAACCTCCCTGATATGGCAGAGCGCACCATCATCATGGATGGCTTCTCAAAAACCTACGCCATGACAGGTTGGCGACTTGGATACGGAATCATGCCCCAAGAGCTAGCCCGCCGTGTGGGACTTTTGCTCACACACTCTGTTGGCTCAACGGCAGAATTCACCCAATACGCGGGTATCGAAGCCCTAACTGGTGACCAAGAACAAGTGGACGCGGTTGTTGCTAATTATCAGAAACGTCGTGATGTAATCTTAGATGGGTTGAACAGTCTGCCCGGTGTTAGCTGCCAAAAACCACAGGGCGCGTTTTATGTCTTCCCCAATATCAAAGCATTAGGCAAATCTTCAGACGAAGTTGCCAATTGGATATTGGAAGAAGCCGGCATTGCCCTCCTGCCCGGTTCTGCTTTTGGTAAATATGGTGAAGGATACTTACGGCTTTCTTATGCGAACTCAGTGGAAAATATCGAGAGAGCTATGGAGAAAATGGCAAAGATATTGAAATAGCTCTCCAGAAGCGACCCACAATTTGCTTTATGGTTACCTGCTGTTTGAGCACCCTAACGGATGATCTCAGCGGCGCGGCTTGTCCGCGTCCGCTGGAGCGATTTGTTAGACGGTTTTATCTGACTCATCTTCTGGATTTTCCAGTAATAGTTTCAATGGTTATTCTGAAAACTCTCGTTTTTTCTTTTAGAGCATCAATATATTTCAACCCCTTCTCAAAACAATCACTGGAATATTTGTGCAGTAGTCCTTGGAGAGCCTTTTGCTTTTCATTATTGAAGACCTCACTCAACAAACCGAAGACAATTGTGCTCTCGTACTCAGTACCAAATTTGGAAGGAAGAATACGCGTGTTTCCGACGACACAAAATGATACTTTCGGATTGTAAGTAACGTTGTCGATTTTATGGCCTTCGATTGCACAGTGAAAATAGATATTGTTATCAATAATGCAAAAATTGACAGGGACACCATATGGCTGATTGTCAGGGTCGACGGTTGACAATACACCATATTCGCCATTCTTGAGGATATGAAGTGCTTCTTCTTTTTCTATTGCCCTGTCTGATCTTCGCATATTGTGCATTTATTCCTCCGTCTAACGTTGGCGTGTGCGGCTCGCCGACTTTGCACGACTCGATTATTTCACCAAAGCCAAACTCTTGCAGCTAAAGGCGAGTCCGCTCTACGCGGGGTTAGGCTTCGTTGACGTGTATCAACTTTTCTTTCTGATTGTTCCTGCCCACTCTGCGAGCTTGTTAACGCACCCCGACCTTAGAGATAGCTTTGGCCTTAACAATTTTCTCTTCACTATATCTAAACGCACGGAAGACCGAATTATTGGGTGGCTCATTCGGTTGCCATGTTGGCATTGGAAAGTATGGATTGACGAACTCCCAGACAACCTGGCCGTCACTTGTGACCTCGAAAATACGACCAAAGATGCCCTCACAGATGAGCGTGTTGCCGTTTGGCAGACGCTGGGCATTTGAAATATATGGGCTGAAAAAGTCGAGCAGGCGCTGCTCTTGATATGACCAGACCACTTGCTTCGTCGCCCGATCCACTTCGATCACCCGTGAATATGGCAGGGAATGGTCAATACGATGGGTTCCGTTGTCAAAAATCAGCAGGTTGCCGTTCTGAAGAAGGGTTGGCGCATGCTGTTGAGCCAGTGTTGGCGGTCCAAGTTTCCAAATGATGTCCCCTGTTTCCCGGCTGATGATGACAACCGTCGAAATGTTTCGAAAGCTCGCCACAATGTTTCCGTCAGGCAATTCCTCTACCGTGTTTGCGTGTGTCCACTCGTTTCGCTTCTCCTGATTAGCCGTGATCCCGTCTATCTCCGGGTCGAGATGTTCCCATCTATACCATTCCCAAACGATCTCTCCATCGGTCGTCATCTCGACAAGGTAATCGCCATACATTTTCCCATTGTGTTCAGTGTTTGGAATCCCCCCCGCACTCTGGGGGTGATATCCTGGGGAATAGCAGCCATGCAAAGCAGCAGAACGTTGCCATTGCGCAAACGTCGGCCATCGTGGTGGTGATTGGGATGGCGAACCTCCCAGAGAACATTCCCATGCCAGTCAATCTCCAGTGCCACCCCGCCTTTCCACGGTTTCTGGCTAATGAGGCGCGCTGGATCCTCAAGGATTTTCCCATTGTAGAAAAGGGTACCTCGTTCGGTTAGATAACCGTACAGGCCAGGAGGATAGGGCATCTGCCAGGTATTAATGACGTCACCCTGTAGATCCAGAAGGTAGACGGTTCCATCCCCGAACATTGGGGTGAACAAAGTAAACCCTGGATACGCCCGTTCTGGATCATAAGCACGCAGGCCAGTACCTGAGCGCTTCAATTTAACTTGTTCAACTTTAGACATTCAGTCTTCTGTCCTCGGTCTTTTTCTTAACCCCTGATTATCAGCAGAATTCCAATCACAACCAGGAACCCATAAATGATCTTGTCGAATTTTCCCTGGGGGATAATCTGGTTGACTTTTCCACCAATTAGAACAGCTCCGATGATAACCGGGATACTGTATAAAAATAGCTGGACAACCTGGGAGGTCCACATACCCGCTATACCATGTGTAATTAATATTGCAGCGCCAGTAGGTAAAAAATATCCCTGGAGGGTTGCCCGGAATTTTTCTGAATCCCACCTTCTTAACATCCCATAAATGACCACCGGCGGGCCATTGGTGTTATAGGCTCCTCCCAGGATTCCGGCGATTAAACCTGTCAGGTAGGCCCAATTTTCGTTAAGCAGTCTGGGAAGATTTGGCACAATCAGGTTGTACAGCCCAAAGCCGATGATGATTATACCCAGCAGTGATTTTACAATCACATCGGGGGCTGCTTTCAGAAAATAAATACCTATCGGTATACCTATCCAGGTAGTTAACACCAGCCGCCAGGCTGCTTTGATATCTACTTTTTTCCAGGCTCTTACCAGAATGATGGTGGCAATTGTGGTAGCGCCCATGGCTGTCAAAGGAGTTGCGACCTGAAGACCGACCACCATTGCCAACAGGGGCATGGCGATTAACGCATCCCCGAATCCAAGGGCTGATCTGATAAAAGTGGATAAAAAGAGAATGGCCAAAACCAGCAGAGTGGTCGTTGAAAATTCCATAATTCTCCAACAAATTGAATGATTGAGTGATAATCCAGTTTATCTTACCATATCGAATCTCCTGTTAAATTTTCCTGTTACAAGCCCGGAAATCATATTTGGTTTGCAGAAATCTATAATCTGGTATGATGTTTGAGTAATTAAAAAGGAATTATATGAGCGAAGCAGATGTCATCAAAAAAACCAAGAATGGTCCGGTAACTGTCGATTCAATAAAGATGGATTTATTGGCTCTGGGAGTGAAACCAGGTATGATCCTGGTAGTTCATTCCGCTCTGAGCCCGATGGGTTGGGTTAATGGCGGCCCGGTGGCTGTCATCCAGGCATTAGAAGATGTGCTTGGTCCGGAAGGAACCCTGGTGATGCCTACTCATTCCTCAGGCCTTTCAGATCCTGAAGAATGGAGTAATCCGCCGGTTCCACAGGACTGGAAGGAAACTATCCGTCAAACCATGCCAGCCTATGATTCTGATCTGACGCCAACCCGGGCTATGGGAGCTATTTCGGAAACTTTCCGGAAGCAGCCAGGTGTTTTACGCAGTTATCATCCTCATATGTCTTTCTCAGCCTGGGGAAAACATGCCGGGATCATTACCAAAGATCACCAGCTGGATTTTGCCCTGGGTGAGAACTCTCCCCTGGCGCGATTGTATGACCTGGATGCCTGGATCCTGCTGTTGGGCGTCAAATATGATAACAACACCAGTTTGCATCTGGCTGAAAGCCGGGCGGATTATCCTGGCAAGAAAGAAGTCAAACGGGGAGCTCCGCTGATGATCGATGGTGAAAGAAAGTGGGTAGTTCTCAATGAATTTGAAGAACACAGCGAGGAATTTAAGAAAATAGGTAAAGCGTATAAAAAATCGGGCGGAAAGCAGCAAACAGGGAAGATCAGCAATGCCAAATCCCGGTTGATCCCCCAGCGGGATCTGGTTGATTTTGGTGTGGGATGGATGGAAGAGAATCGAGATTACCAGAAAGAAACACAAGAGAAACAGGGAGCAGAATAATGGATATATATAACAACACATTTCTTGAAAATACCCTGGATTCCTGGTTGATCGCCCTGGGAATAACCCTGGGAGTTTTCTTTTTCATGTTAATTCTTAAACGAATCATCGGGAATCGGTTCCTGAAAATAATTAAAAAATCCAAAACAGATCTGGATGATCTTGTCATCCCCCTTGTGAGTCAAACACGCTGGTTTGCATTTTTAGCCTTGGGGTTGTACATGGGATCATACTTTTTATCCCTGCCAACTGATGTTGAGGTCTGGTTTAACCGGGTGGTCCAGTTTACCCTGATCTTGCAGGTGGGGTTCTGGGGCACAGGGTTGATTTCCTTTTATGTCACCCGGGGGGTTAAGTCCAAAGTTGAGGAGGACCATGGCGACGATGCCACTACCCTCGATGCCCTTGGTTTATTCGCCAGGATCGTTCTTTGGGTAGTGCTTTCACTAATCGTCCTGGACAATCTCAATGTTGAAATCAGCAGCCTGGTGGCCAGCCTGGGAATAGGCGGTATTGCTGTAGCCCTGGCTTTGCAGAATATCCTGGGAGACTTATTTGCTTCCCTAACCATCACAATGGATAAACCCTTCTCCATTGGAGATTTTATTGAGGTGGATGGTTTTGAGGGGGATGTGGAGGACATTGGGTTAAAAAGCACCCGGATCCGCAGCCTTTCTGGAGAGGAATTGATTTTTTCCAATGCCGATCTGCTCAGCAGCCGCATCCGAAATTATAAAAGGCTTGAAAAGAGACGGATTTCATTCAATTTTGGTGTGGTGTATGGTACTGGAGTGGAGCATTTGAAAGCCATCCCTCAAATGGTTGAGGAAATCATCACACCTCTGGAAAAAGTTAAGTTTGAACGCGCTCACTTGAAATCTCTGGGAGATTACTCCCTGGATTTTGCGGTGGTTTATTATGTGCTGGTGCCGGAATATGCTTCCTATCTGGATATCCAGCAGGATATTAACCTGGCGCTTTATGAGCGGTTTAAAAAGCTGGGCATCGAATTTGCCTATCCGACACAGACCGTGCTGGTAGAGCAGGGTGATTAAGTATTTTTAGCCAAGGGTAATTAATAAAAAACTACATCTGGGAGCACAGGCTGCCGATCTTAGTGATCACCTGGCAGTCGGCATCAGGGAAGGTGTTGCGGGGGTCATACAGAATAGGGTGAAGACCTGCGTTGCGGGCTCCTACTACATCCGTATAATAATTATCACCAATATAGGTGGTCTCTTCCGGACTGCTTCCCGCCAGGTATATGGCGTGTTCAAAAATACCCGGGTCCGGTTTCCAGATATTGATTTCTCCTGCGGTGAAATAAAAATCAAAATATGGGATAAAACCGTATTCTTCCAGTTCTTCATTCACCGGAGCTGAGCGGTTGGTCACTAGACCCATGGTGTAACCTTGGGTTCTCAGATTTTTTAAAGTCGGTTTAACATCCTCCAGAACCATTTTTACTGGCTGATGGCGTTCCTCAACGATAGGCTGCAGAACTGGGGCTAAATCTACAGCCTGGAGCTCTGTCATGCCGGCGGCCCGTAATTTCCTTTGTAAGTATTGCACCCAGAAATCAGCTGTGAATTCCCCATACATTTCCATATCCTGGGCTACCTCATTAGAATTTGCCCAATATTGATAGACAAATTGCAGGGTTTCCCGATGAGCACTTGACATTAAGGGGATCCGGTGTTCGTCAAGGATGGTAAACAGGATATCCAGCGAGGTGGGATGCTGGTAGGTCAATGTTCCATCAAAATCAAACAGCAGCGTGTTGATCTGGAGCGGGATAGTCATATTCAACCTAAAAGAGATATTTTCTGGGCAACCTTCCATATTTTCTTGATGTTTTTTCCCGGATTGAGAAAGAAGGCTTCTTTTGCCTTTCCAGAGATTTCCCTTATAATATACTAGATTATACAATACTCTTTGAGCGCGCTAAATATTCAAAATTGACCAAGTGAGGATTATTCTACTGGTGTTCCAGTTTATTATCTATGGCCACCCTTAACCAGAAACAAATTCGACTTCAAATCATTTTCCTGGCCCTGATCGGGATCACTATCCCTTGTTATGGATTGGGTTATGCTTTTGTATCAGTCAACCGCAAGCTGCAGCCAACCGCAACCAGCTCGTTTATCAAGACCTCCACATCCACCCCGACAGTATTTAAAACCAGGGCTCCCGCTCAGGTCATTCCCACCAGGTTTCCAACCTTTACGCCCACGCGAACTCCAACCATCACTCCTACACAGACAGAAACCCCGGTGCCCAGTGAAACGCCAACACCAACCGGGACGTCAACACCAACCGGGACACCAACGCCAACCCATACAGTCACGGTTTCTCCAACACCCCTTCCGCCAACTGAGGAGTGAAATAAGCGTTTTTAGCCCATTTATCAGTTATTTTCCCCCTTACTGTCCCTTTATTGGCATTGTAAAATCTCTGTTAAACCTATTTCCCTGTGAGAAATCTGTGGTTTAATGTGGTTTCTTTGATAGGAAAGTTTAATGATGGAACAAATAAAGAATAACAGTCAAAAGAAAACATTTTTCAGACTGATCATAGGGATCGGCCTTCTGGCCCTGTTTGTATTTGGTATAACTTCCTGTAATCTCCCAGATCTGGTAAATTTGTTGCCTTCCAATTCACCCACAGATCTACCTGATACTGCGGCGGCATCACCGACACCAATACCCTCGGCAACACCGAATGTACCGGTATTACAGTCGAAGACTTTAATCGTTTGGGTTCCCCCCCAATTCGACCCCAATTCAGGAACAACCGCTGGGAATTTATTTTTATCCCGACTGGATGAATTCAAATCACGCAGACCCCAAACTGAGATCCAGATCCGTGTAAAACCACTCGAAGGGGATTATGGTTTGTTGGAATCACTGCGGATCACAGGTTCAGCGGCACCGATCATTAAACCAGATCTGATTGCGCTCCCTCGTTCATTAATGGAGCAAGCCTTCCGAGAGGGATTGATCATGCCCCTGGATGATATCTACGGGGATTTGTCAGATGGTGATTGGTTTGATTTTGCCGTTGATCTGGCCCGGGTGGAGGACAGTACGACCGGTATCCCCTTTGCCGGAGATCTGCTGACATTGGCTTACAAGAATGACAATGAAGAGAGTCCTCCCCCTGATTGGGAGTCAATTCTTGATTCTCAGAAAGCATTGGCATTCCCTGCATCTGACTCCAGAGGATTGGTAACGCTTGCCCTCTATCAGAGCCTGGGCGGTGAATTGGTTGATGAAACTGGTTCCTATTTGCTCTCGGGTGATCTGATGCTGGAGGTGCTCTCTTATTACCAGCTGGCTCAAGCAGCCGGAGTTATGCCTTATTGGTTAACCCAATTTGAGACAGATCAGCAGGCCTGGCAATCCTACCAGGATCGCCAATCAACCCTGGCATTATCCTGGAGTTCAATTATCCTGGGATCGGATTCAGCGAATACCTCCCTGGCAGCTATCCCAACCAAAGAAGGCAAAGCCTTCAGTTATGCTGATGGTTGGGTCTGGTGTGTGATCCCATCGGATCTAGAAAATGAAAGAGTGGCAGTGGAATTGGCTGATTTCCTGACCGCAGAATCATATCTCTCTGTTTGGGGGATTGAGGCAGGCTACCTGCCTGTTCAGCTATCCGCTCTGGAAAGCTGGTCGGAAATGTCATATTATTCAACTCTGCAGCAGCTGCTGCCATCAGCAGTATTGATTCCCGGCAATGATTTGATCGCGGAATTCGGTCCTGAGATAAGGAATACTGTCATTTCGGTGTTAAAAGATCAAGTTGAACCCGAAACTGCCCTGGCAGCTCTGATGGAAGAAATCCCGGCCCCCTGATTTTTTATCCCGTCCGCGGGGAATTTAGAGATAACCGGACAGCTTCTTGGACAGCTTGGACAGCTTCCTTGGACAGCTTCCTTGGACAGCTCCTTGGACAGCTTCTCCTTGGACAGTTCCTGGACAGCTTCCTTTTCAAAATGTATTCAGCATGTTATAATCACCAGCCGTGTTTGATTTACAACGTATAGAATTGTGATTTAAAAGAAGGATTTTAAGATGGTTGATTTGATCAAGGTGCTCGAAACGCCCAAGAACTCCGAGGTACCCGAAATTCGTACTGGGGATACTATAACCGTTTTTGTTCGCATTAAAGAAGGCGATAATGAACGTATTCAGCAATTTAAAGGGATAGTAATTCGCATACATGGCATAGGCAATAGTGAAAGCTTCACCGTCAGGCGAATTGCCAGTAATGGTATTGGTGTGGAAAGAACCTTTCTGACCCGTTCCCCGATTGTAGAGAAAGTAACTGTGCAGAGCCATGGTCACACCCGGCGTTCACGGCTCTATTTCCTGCGGGAACGCAGCGGTAAAAAGGCTAAACTACGCCAGAAATTTACCAACTGATCGATTAAATAAAACACATCCAGGGTGCAGTTACCATACTGCGCCCTTTTTGTTTTAATCGTTAAATTACTCAAGAAAAACCTGAGTATAATGAAAGCCATGAATAAGAGGACGGTTTTTATTCTGTTTATGGTCAGTACTCTTTTGATTGCCTGTGCAGCCGGGGAAGAACCCCCTCCACCGCCAACAGGGACGATTTCATCTTTTAAATTTTTCCAGGATGGTTATTACCAGGTAATTGTTCCTGATTGGCAGGAAACCGGGGTTTTAGACGCGGATTCCATATTTACTCTTCAGCAGGATGGACAGTTTATCATGGTGAACCGCTATCAAAATTTACCGGAAATATTTGCTGAACAATTCCGGAAATATATCGAAGAGGATCAAAATGCCTACCTGGTCCAGGAAAAACAGCTGGGTGGAAAACTCTTTTTTGAATTCACAACTCGGGAAAATAATCAAACCATGCGCATCCAGGCTGTTCTGGACTATTGCCAGGGACAAACCTATGCCTTGATCACTGGCGGGCGGGATACTGTTGAAAATGCAGACCTGTTTCAACAGGTTCTTACTTCCTCCTATTGTGCTGATCCGATTCTTGTACCGGAGCTCGATACGGGAAAAATAGGTTTAATGGTCAATCCGGCCCAGGATGATTTTTGGGAAGGTTATTATCCTGCCCTGCGATTGGCAAAAGCCAACGGAGTCCAGGTTTTGCACAGTTATATGCTGTGGAGCCAGGTAGAAGATTCCCCCGGTGCGCGCTCTTGGGAATGGAATGATACATTGATGGGTTACAGGTTTCATGAAGGATTTGAAGTATCCCTGGTAGTAAATCTCATTCATACCGGTGTGAGGGGTCCTATACCGGAAGATTTACAGAACATGGCTTTTGATGATCCGGAATTCATTCAGCGTTTTACTGACTTTATTCTGGATGTGCTGGATCGCTACCCTGTGGAATATTTAAGCATTGGAAATGAGGTCAACGATTATTTTGTTAAACACAGAGATGAGATTCCTGCCTACAAGACATTTTTCCTGACCGTATATGATGCCATCAAAGTTCAATATCCTGATGTCATGATTGCCATGACCTTTGCTTACCATGATGCGGAAAGCCAGGATGCCCTGGACATTATCCAACAGCTGAATCTGGGAGACTTTTTACCGGTTACACTATATCTTTATGATCAGGGTTTTCAATTTACCCGGGATCCATCTGAGTTGGATATTTACATCAACCGCATATTGGATCTGGCAGGAGATAAACCGATCGCTTTTGCTGAAATCGGATGGAGTACAGCAGAAAGCCTGGGTGGAACCCAGGCAGATCAGGCCGAATTCCTTATGGAAGCATTTCGATTATTGGCTGAGCACCGTGAGCAAATCGAATTTTTATCCTGGTTTAGCCTGCATGACAGCAAACTGGAAAACTCATTTGATGCAGCCTTTACTTTCCTGACCGATCGACCTGATCTGGCACGCGATGAAGATTTCATGGTAACGTTCGTCGATTTTTTGAATTATATGGGTTTGAGAGAAAATGATGGAACCCCCAAAGAAGCCTGGCTTGTTTTTCAGCAGGAAGCAAGTCAATATTTGCAAAACCTGCCCTGAGGGGCTGTTATGACTCGAAAGAACAAATACCAGGGTGCTATAGGAATCTTCGATTCGGGAGTTGGCGGGTTATCGGTGTTAAGGGAAATCCGGGATCAATACCCCGGAGAAGACTTGATTTATATCGCTGATCAGATTCATGTCCCCTATGGAACCCGCTCCCGCCAACAAGTCCTGGAATATTCGGAAGGTATTATCCGGTTTTTGATCCGTGAGGATGTGAAAATCATTGTTCTGGCATGTAATACTGCCTCTGCAGTTGCCCTGGCTGATCTGAGGAAAAAATACACCGCCCTGCCATTTGTGGGGATGGAACCGGCAGTGAAACCTGCAGCTGAAGAAACCAGCACAGGAGTGGTAGGAGTGCTGGCGACACCGGCTACTTTCCAGGGGGATTTATATGCCTCCACTGTGGAAAAGTTTGCCAGGGGCGTAAAGGTGCTTCAGGATACCTGTCCCGGATTGGTAGATCAGATAGAATTAGGAAAGATCGATCATCCCAGGACCCGGGAAATTCTTCAAAAAGCCCTTGACCCTATGCTGAAACAGAATGTGGATAAAGTTGTCATGGGTTGTACTCACTATCCTTTTGTGATTCCGATCATCAAGGAAATTGTTGGGACCCAGGTGCGTGTGATTGATCCTGCCCCGGCAGTTGCCCGGCAAACAGGAAGGCTTTTAGAGTCTTATAGCCTTGAGGCCAATGGGGAACATGGATCAGTAGCATTTCTCAGCACAGGTGATCCAGTTAAGTTGGCAGAAAATATATCCGATTTGATTGGGATAAAAACTATAGTGGGGGAATTACAGTGGGTAAACGGGGAGCTGAGTAGAAAACTTTAGGTTAACCTTTTTTTCTCAAACTGATAAATAAAACTGTCAATAAAGTCCCACCGGAGATGATCACTGCCATGATCACGATGGTGGGGTTTTTTGAACTTGTCCGAAAACGCGGTTCAGTTAGGGGTATATCTGTGGGTGAGGTGGTGGAAGGTATGAACTTCACTGCAGTGCTCTGGGCGAAGGCCGGGGATGGGGTATGAGAAAACCTGGGCGGCAATGTGACGCTTGGCTCGCCGATCGGAGTATTGGTAGGAGTATAGGAAGGCTGGATAATGATCTCATCTCCCAGGCTAAGGATCACGTCAGGTTCCAGATCATTTAATTCACGGAGCTCTTCCAGGGGGATATTATATACAGCGGCGATGGTCCACAAGGTTTGTCCGCCGGCTATAATGTGTTTTATTGTACCGTCCGACATTGGTGTTGAAACTACGACCGGAACTGCTGAAGGGAACACTGACCCGGAAGGAGTGCTAGAAATTATTGGCTCCTCAGGTGTAGGTGCGGGATCTCCAACCCAATAACCTGTATCCACTGTATAAAAAACCAGATTTCCTGAATAATAGACTCCGGCTCCAATATATTTGGCATTGGGGTTGTACATGGTGTGGTGATGATCCGGATCATTCCAGGGACCATTAATGGTCTCAGTGATGGATATATCGGTCCCATAGGCAACGTTTTCGGAAATGAAAATCGTTGCTCCATTACCGAAGCCGGCGGCATATGCCCTGTCTTTGGGGCGGGAACCATCGGCGCTGAGATGGGTCCAGGTTCCTATGGAAGCCTGATATTGGCTGTGCTGCTGGGCGATTTGCATCAATGCTGGATGTGCCTGCAGAGCGGCTAGGCCACGTTGGCCCCGGAGTTGATTGATGGTGTTGATCACAGTTGTGGCGGAATCCCCCTGGGCTTGAATGGTGCTCACGATCACCAGAGCGCAAAAAACAGTTAATCCTGTCAAAGAGATCCGTAAAAGTAGTTTATTCATAAGGAGTTGAAAAATATTATTCCAGTCCTGTCAGGTCAATCATCCCGGCCAGGGCCGGTTTCCATTAGAGTTCCCGCTTTAAGTTTTCAATAACAACAACTGGTGTAGGATCTACTCCATAGGCCATTGCCAGGAAATAAGCGGTGTAATCGCCAAATTGGACTATAGTCCACATTTGGGCCAGGCGGGATTTTCCGATGGCCTGGATCAGGTCCGTGCTGATACCCTCAACCATGAAGTTCTTCTTGGTGAGTTCGATACGGCGTTGATTACGAGGGTGGTTACCGTCCGCCTGCAGGAAGAGGACCATAGTCTTAACCAGAACAGATTCAGGGTTGACCACCCCGGCCAGTGTATTATGGTCGGCTTCTGGCAGATCTTCGTATTGGCCCCAGGCTTTGGCTATTTCACTGATCTGGCCTTTCCACCGCCGGGCGGCAGGAGCCAACAAATCAGCCCCGAAAACACTCACCCAGCGATCGACCAACTGACCGGCCAAACGTTTGGCAGGGTTTTGGTAGTCAGGAATCTCAACTGAAAACAGTTCCCGCTGTTTTTTCATTTCTGCAACAGCGTCATTTAATTCTTCAGTGGGATCCATTATGAATCCCAGGCGCGTGAAAACGTTCAGAAGTAAACAAAAGGAATACCCGACAGCTGCCCGGGGTTGTCCTTTATGCTGAAAAATCCACAAGTCGGTACCATTTTCTTTTGCCAGCTCGGAAATTTTACCTCCGGTCGAGATTGCCAGCAGGCTGCATCCCCTTTCCAGGGCAGTATGCATGGCAGATAGCGTCTCCTCTGTGTTTCCTGAATGAGATGAAACAATCACCATGGTTTCCGGTCCTTCTGCCCAGGCAGGTAAACCGTAATCCCTATGAACGTCAATTGAAACAGTTGAAAGGGGAGCAATATAGGCTTTCAGTAAATCAGCCCCAATTGCTGATCCCCCCATTCCGGCAACGATGACCTGTCTTACTGGACTGAAATCACCCAGCGGAAGAGCTTCAGCTTCCTGCCAGGCAATTAGCAGTTGTTCCGGAAGACTGTTCATTTCTCCCAACATATTTTGGCTGTCAAGTCTGAGAAAATCTTTATAATTATTCAAATCCATTCTAGGCACCTTTTATGAGTTTTGGTTGGGATACGGATGTAGAACCTCTGTGTTTATTCCTTCTCGTCCTGGAGCCCCTGTATTAGATCATAGATATCCCGTCGGGACCAGCCGGATTCGCCTGCCAGGCTTTTAGCGAGGTTGCTTTGGCTGCTTTGGCTGGTTTTGAGTCTTTTTTGAATTTCTTCTAGAAGCTGGCTTTCCGGCCAAGCACTCTCTCTTATATTTCCTGAGATCACCAGGGTTATTTCCCCTTTGGGTTCTTTCCTGGAATAGTACTCCATCATTTCGCTGACTGAGCCACGGATAATTTCCTCGTGCAGCTTGGTGAGTTCACGGGCAACGGCCATTTCCCGGTCACCCAGGACCTGCTTTATGTCTGGTAAGGATTTGAGCAGCCGGTGAGGGGTTTCCAGGAAGATTAATGTCCAGGGCAGATCTTTTACTTGTTCCAGGGTTTTTTGCCTGGCCTGGCTTTTACGGGGCAGGTATCCCAGGTAGAGAAATTGATCTGATGGCAAACCCGAAGCTGAAATTGCCGCAATGGGAGCGCTCGGTCCCGGCACAGGTATGACTTGATGTCCGGCTGCGAGAGCAGCCTTCAGAAGATAATATCCCGGATCGTTGATCCCTGGTGTGCCTGCATCTGATATCAGGGCAAGATCGTTTTCGAGCAAATGGTCCAGCAGGGTTTGGGTTTTCGATTCTTTGTTGTGATCGTGGTAGGAAGTCAGGGGTGTTTCGATCTGGTAGTGTTTTAACAGAGTTCTGGATCTTCGAGTGTCCTCTGCTCCGATCAGGGGGACCTCTTTTAATATCCTCACAGCCCGGAAGCTGAGATCCTCCAGGTTGCCAATCGGAGTCGCGACCAGGAAAAGTATACTCATTCTGACCTTTCCTTTTGGGAGAGGTTGGATTTAACGCTGCGGGATAATTTACGGCGGGTCAGCATAACCTGCCTTCCGCACTCCAGGCATTCAATCTTTATATCAGCCCCCAGACGGATCACCTTCCAGCGGTCCTCCCCGCAGGGGTGTTCTTTCCTCAATTTTAATACATCATCCAGTTCAAGATCCGGCAGCATGGGGGCATTATATCATTTGTGTTCAGTCTAAATCCGACAGGGACAGTTTCGCCGATCAAGAATTCATTTTGTTTGATTATCGGTCATAATTGTGCTAGTATCAGACCACTCAGCTTATGAGAGAGCCTGGCTTGAAGATCGTTTATTGTTGATCAGGAAATATGTTCACAGGAATAAGGAGAGTTTATGAATGACCCCCGTGTAGTTAATTTAGCCCGTACATTGGTTAATTATTCTGTTGAAGTGCGGGAAAACGACATGGTAGGAATTATTGCCCAACCCCCGGCCACTCCCCTGGTTCAAGAAGTCCTTCGCCAGGTTTTACGAGGGGGAGGGCATCCTTATTTACTTCCTTATAGTCTGCCTCTGCCCACTCTTGGTTATGATGGTCTTGACCAGATCTTTTTTGAAGAAGCCAACGAGGATCAATTAAAACATGTGGACCGCTACTGGAAAATTCTCAATGAAGATTTTGATGTGCGGATTTTTATTCAGAGTCAGTTTAATACCAGGGGTCTAGAAAAAATTGATCCTGAGCGATTAAAAATTCGCCGGCAGGCTCACCTGGATGTATTCAATACTTATTTTAAGAGAATGGATTCCGGATCGTTGCGCAGGGTCAGTACGCTTTATCCGACCCAGGCCTATGCTGATGATGCGGGAATGAGTCTTAAGGAATTTGAAGATTATGTTTACAGTGCAACTTTTAGTGATTGTGATGACCCGGTAGGGGAATGGAAGCGGGTCAGGGATGGACAGCAAGGCCTGGTGGAATGGTTGGAAGGCAAGAAACATATCCAGGTAAAAGGCCCCAATGTTGATCTGACCCTATCGGTTGAGGGACGCATTTTTATCAATTCGGATGGTAAACAAAATATGCCCAGCGGTGAAATCTTCACTGGACCGGTTGAGGATTCTGTTGAAGGTTGGGTCCGTTTTACTCATCCGGCGATTCTTTCGGGGCGTGCGGTCGAGGGAGTGGAACTGCAGTTTGAGAAAGGCAAGGTTGTTAAAGCATCAGCGAACACCAACCAGGATTTCTTAATATCGATGCTGGATATGGATCAGGGTTCTCGTTACCTGGGAGAATTCGCCATCGGAACAAATAACAAGATCAATCGATTTATCAAAAAGATCCTCTTTGATGAAAAAATCGGGGGTACCATTCACATGGCGTTGGGGCAGGGCTACGGCATCACAGGTAGTAAGAATAAAAGCGCTATTCACTGGGATATGATCTGCGATATGCGAGATGGGGGACAAATCCTGGTTGATGGAGAACTGTTTTACGAATCGGGAAAATTTAAAATCTAGTAAGAATTATATCTGATCCGATCCAGTACCCTGACTGCAGTAAGGTTTATTGTTGCTGCCCTATCAAATAAACAGATTTCCAGGGCGTATTCATATTGATTTTGCCAATTATTGAAAGCACATATATTTCATGGAAGGCATTGTTGATGACGATAAAATTCAGAATATCAGAGAAATTTACAGCCACACCTGAAACTCTCTTCGAGGCCTGGTTGAATTCTGAGCTGCATTCAAGTATGACCGGCGGCAAAGCTCAGGTATCAGACCAGGTGGGGGGTGTATTTACCGCCTGGGATGGATACATCAAGGGGAAAAACCTGGAACTGCAGCCGTCGATGCGGATATTGCAATCCTGGAGAACTACTGAATTCCAGGATTCAGATCCGGATTCCCTGCTCGAAATTACCTTTATCCATGAAAGTGATGATACCCGGATAACCATCCGGCACTCAGATTTACCAGAGCACGGCATGCAGTACCAGCAAGGTTGGGTAGATTCTTATTTCACTCCCATGAAAGAATATTTTCGGGAAAAATAATTAATGAATAACGATTTATTGAATTGAAAAGGGGTCCCCACCACCTGAGGGGACCCTTTTTGTTTAGAGTGGTTTCCAGGCGGTAATCTTAGCGCTGAAGATCGACTTTTTGGGATCAAAGGAATCACCCTGATAATCGACCAACTTCATACCATCCCCACTGCTGATCAATAGGGATGGTTTTCCATTCTCTTTGTTCTCCTGGACCTGTTTTTTAAGATCCGGCTCGAGTTGTTCAAAGGCGGCATCGATGATATCGTCGTCCCAATATTCTGCTTTTAGGTCTATATTTTCAAAACCCGCTTTCTTGATGGCACCAACGTAATCCTTAACGTCCCAGGCTCCTGCCAGGCACCCGGCCCAGGCGCTCAAGCTGTTTTTGATTTCATCTGGCAGTTCGCCATCTGTCACGATATCGCTGACGGCCAATTTTCCACCTGGTTTTAGAACACGGTAAGCCTCTGAGAAGACAGACGGTTTATCTGGGCTGAGGTTAATGACGCAGTTGGAGATAATCACATCGACAATGTTGTCTTCAACCGGCAGATTTTCAATTTGTCCTAATCGGAAATCGACATTATCTGCGCTAACAAGTGTTTTATTGGTATTGGCCCGGTCTATCATAGCCTGGGTCATATCAACGCCTATCACCTGTCCACCCGGTCCGACTTTCTTAGAAGCTAGAAAACAATCGATCCCACCGCCGGAACCTAAATCCAGGACGGTTTGCCCGACTTCGAGAGATGCCAGTGTGACTGGATCTCCGCAACCCAGGGAAATGTTTGTGACATCGTCAGGTAGTGAATTGACGTCCTGGTCTTCGTAGAGCAGGTTAATTACCCCCTGGTTCTCAGCTTCAGATGAGCCGCAGCAGGAATTGGGCCCCGAGGCGTTAAGAGCAAGATCCCTGTAGTGGTCCTGGACTGCTGTGTGGATCTGGTTATCTTGAATTTTCTCGTTCATTTTATCTCCTTATAT
>CAYUXO010000031.1:0-25495 GCA_964448865.1 uncultured Anaerolineales bacterium | reverse complement strand
AGAACAGGCTTGTGGAAAATACAGCGTAGAACTTCCGGGCCACCCGCATGCGCGGAGGATACAGCTCACCCCATAAATGGGGCTGGGATCAATATATTTGGGAAGTGGATGAAGAGCAGAAACCGATTGGCGTTACCTGTCCCTCAGGATGTCGCGGCCAAGTGACCCCTGGGCAGGCTAAAGAAAGATTTATCATCCGCTTTGAAGCGAAACAGTGCAGAGCTTGTCCCTTCTTCAAGGGCAAATGCCGCGTTTTAGATCGAGCGCGGTCCGGGCCCACAATTTATTTGAAGCAGCGTGTGGTGGAGGTGGCTGGAAAGCGAAAGCAGCTCCACCCCGAAGATACTCCTGTGCGAGTGGTGATTGAGAGTACCATCCGCTCGGTTAAGAGAGCCTTCCCTGGCAGCAAATTGCCTGTTCGGGGATTGATCAGGTCTCGCATGATGCTCTATTCGGCAGCTGTGATGGTCAATTTGCGGAGATTACACGAGTTCTTGAATGAGGGAGATAGGAAAAACGCCAAAATCAAGGAGTATTCTTTGTCCTTTTTCGAAATCAACCTTTTTCCCGATTTGAAACATATTTTTCGCCATTATTTGATGTTATTATCAACTTTTCGGCTTCAACCTGTCACCATACCGCTCAGTTAGGTTTTTTCACCGGAGCCAAGATTACAGATTGAAAATGTGGTATTTAGGAGTGTTGGCTGATTTTGATTTTTTTATTTTGACATCCCATTGGACTGCTCAAGCCATGGGTTTATCATTCCGAGCCCTTCATCTGCACTCCGTTCCGTTCAGGAGAGCCATAGCGAGGAATCCATAACAACATGGGAAGCACGTTGATTCATCCTTTCCAGAGAGATGGGAAATGAAAAGGATGGTTTGGTGGATCCTTCCCCTTCGGATACACTCAGGGTCAGGTTGACAAACAAAGGAACTCATACACAAAACGCCGGGCATCACCCGGCGTTTAACATCGATTTCCGTGTCAACAAACTAACTTTCAAGTATCAATTTAGCAGCCCTGCGACCTATTTCTACCGCGAAATTGGTTCCCCTGTCCCAGGGATACACCTGGCTCATGCTGGCAAAATACAAGCCAGGCAGGGGTGTTTCCAGGGGTGGAATATTCTGAGAGTGATTCAATTCCGGGACAGGTTGGGCATATTTTGTGCGGTATAACCAGGATTTCTTTACCCAGCTGGAATCAAAATCCGGGTTGATCCTTTTTAAGGAAGGTAAAAACTCCCCAAGAATTTGTTCTTTTGTCATGTCGAAGTAAGGGTGGTTGGCATCCCGGTAATCACCGCAGTAAATGATGTGCTCCCCCCCAAAATATTCTGGGGACAGATAATTTGTATGCTCCACCACTGCCAGGAAGGGATATCCCTGGTCTTTGGGTATGTTAAACCAGTAGTAACCGTCTTTTGAAAGCTGCTCTTTCAACGACAAGGTGAGAACGATCGCCCCCATGCTTTTGAGATTTTTTATGCCGGCCTGATATGAATCCGGCAGCGATGGCACCAGTTTTGATAACAAACCGGGAGAGGTTGTCACCAGTACCTTGTCAAAATTCTCGGATCCCTGGGGCGATGAAATCTGCAGGTCCCCGGTGATTTCTTCAACCGGTGTTGATAAGCGTATCTGCACACCCATTTTTTTCAAAATAGCGGCAAAGTCATCCGCAAAAGCCTGGAAACCTCCCCGGTAAGTTCCCAATTTTGAGGTCCTGGCATGAATTCTAGCCCACATCCAGGCCATATTCACATCCTGATAATGGGCTCCGAATTTACCCTTCATCATCGGTTCCCACATGGTTTCGTAGACTTTATTCCCGGCCCACTTTCTCATCCAGGTATCAACAGTGGTTTTTTCAAGGACCTGCCAGTTATTCGTCCGCCGGAGGTACAAGCCAACCAGGCCAAAACGGATTTTGTTAAATCCCCAGCCAAGGCCAGGAAAGAGCATAGCCTGAAGGATGGAATCAAATGGATAAAACTTCCCGTTATGAGGCATCACTGTGAACGGTCGGGGAAAGAGAACCTTATCTGAGAAACCCAATTCCTCAATTAAACCCAACATATGCTGGTCTGAGGCGAACCAGTGATGGTAGTAGGCTTCCACTGACCAATCCCAGCCTTCTTCCTTAAAACCGAGTGCCAGGCCTCCCGGGCGGTCGTTAGCTTCATAAATAATAACATGATGTCCAGCGCGTGCGAAATCGAACGCGGCAGATAAACCACCATATCCCGCGCCAATTACAGCAATTTTCATTGATTGTCCTTAAATGGGGAAATTAGCCAAATTGCCTGGCAAGGCGGCCGGCCAGCACCTGGAGCTTAAGCCATTCCTGGCGGATGACATACAGCATAGCCAGGGTGCGCAGCCAGCGCAGCTCGCACCTGGGATTGGCAGCCAACTGTTCAAAGACTTCCAAAGCCTCGTCATCCGTCCGCCGGGATTTGGCATATTCACCGGCAAGCTGAACCAAATAGGAAGCTCTCTGCGCCCGTAAATGCGCGGAAACTTCTGCTTTTTCTCTATCGCTTTTTACAATATCGCCAACCCGTTTTACTGCGTTGTTCAATTGATAGACTGTAAACGGTTTTACCAGATATTCCCGGGCGCCGATATTCATGGCAGCCCGGAATGATTGATTGTCATCCTCGGCAGATATGATCACACAGGCCATAGTGGGAAAGATTTTGTGCATTTCCTGAAAGGCTTCAAATCCATTCATTTTCGGCATATTGATATCAAGCAAAGCGATATCCGGCTGATGTTTTATAGCCAAATCTACCGCCTCTTGACCGTCGTGTGCGATTGCAACGATATCAACCATGGGGTTGTCAGCCAGCATTAACCTGGTGTTGCGCCTCGTTTCAAGGACATCATCTGCAATCAATACCCGGTAGAGGGATTTCTTCTGTGTTTGGTTCATGATTGGTACTCCTTCCGCAAGTACACTCCATCATCTTAAAAGTGCCTTGTTGTAATTATACTTCCTAAATCAAGCCTGTTCGTCGGAACCATCCGCACGATCGACTACTTCCCCTCCCTTCCAGCTAATTCCTTCCCTGATCATATAGTAGGCGCCCAGCAATGTGATCGGCAGCCAAAGAGCTGCATGTAATGCCAGGGTATATCCTGCTGCAACTCCCTGGTCAACTCCGAAAGCGCTCAGCACAGCGATACCCGGCGCGTCAAAGGTTCCAATATATCCTGGAGCCGAGGGGATAGTAGTGGCCAGGTTAACAATACCGTTCATCAGCATTAACGCGAAAAAACTGACCTGAAAATCAAAGGCTTGCATCACAAACCAATATTTCCCTGTCTCCAGCAGCCAGATCACTATCGATGTCAACAGGACCATCAATGCTTCCCGGGGGGAGCGAAGAGATTCAAGTCCACTGAGAAATTTTCCGATAATGTCCCGGACTCTCTCTCTGATCTTCTCCGGGAGAAATATCCCGGTAATCCTGGCAATCACCTTTTCTGCCGGAGCAGGAAACATGGCTGCCAGTATAAAGATCAACAAGGCACCTAGAAATGCCCCCGCTCCCCATAAAGCCAGGGTCTGAATATTGCCAATAAATCCAGAAGTGCCTGTCAATGTTGCCAACTCAGGAAGATTCAGGAAAACAAATCCCAGCATAACCACACCATCAAAGATCCGTTCGACAATAACCGTTGCCAATGAAGCTGAAATAGGGATTTCTTCTTTTCTCTTTAAGACAACAGCCCGTAATACTTCTCCGGCTCTGGCCGGGTAAATATTATTTCCCATATAACCTATGGCAACGATGGGGAATATCTTAGGGGTTGAAACTGATTTAATGGGACGGAGTAAGTAATGCCAACGCCAGGATCGAACCCAAACACCAATAAAATATACCCCCACCCCGGGTAGCAGCCACCAATAACTGGCTGATCTCAGCGGATCCCAGATCTCGGAGATGCGTAAGCCTCTTAATGCCCAATACATAAATCCCCCACTCAAGGCTAATCCGAACCAGAACTGCCAGCGTTTCATGGGCTCATTCTACCATGAAGTATGGAGCGATAATTCTTCCTGTCAAAGCTGTAAAATGGATGTATTTACCTTGAAATTTGGGAAATCCCGACTCAATATTGGTCCGGGAAGAACTCGATTATAATTGGCCTTATGAACTGGAAGACCTGGGTAATTTTAGGAGCGGTCCTTCTCCTGCTTTTTGTAATAACCGCCTGGCAATTAGCTCCACGGGTTGTATTGCTGGAGCCCGCAGAGGATGAATTGCATGGGCGCCAGCCGATAATGATCAGCTTCAACAGGTCTATGGATCCAGCCAGCGTGGAGGAGCGTTTTAGCTTGATGCCTTCCCTGACCGGAAAAATCACCTGGAATGACAGTTTTGATCAGTTATCCTTTACCCCCGCCAGATCCTGGCCAGCGGGCACATCAGTACTCATTGATATAAAATCCGGCGCCCGTTCAAGATTGAGACTTCCTACCCTGGATGATTTTCAAGACACGTTAAAGGTCAGCCCTTATTTACTGATCTATATGTGGCCCGCAGTAGGTCCCAGCAATCTTTACCTGGCCAATCCTGAAACCGGGGACAGCCAGGCGTTAACGGACGAAACTGCCGGAATCCTCGATTACACCGTGGGTCCAGATGGGTTATCCATCATTTACAGCATTTCCAACGAAAATGGTACCAGTTCCATTAAATCGCTTGACCGCCAAACTGGCCTTTCAACCATCCTACTGGAGTGTAGGACCGGATTGTGCCGTTCGCCCCAGATCTCTCCTGACGGATCGCACCTGGCCTATGAATTCATCTCCCGGGAACCAGGAACACAACCTGGCATCCGGGTCTTCAACCTCTCAGAAGATAATCAGATCAATCCCAGCTTAGAGGGTGATTATCTCGAAAAACCTCTCTGGGGATCCTCCGGTTGGCTGGCATTTTACAACCAGAGCAAAAAGGGATATGAATTCTGGAACCTGGAAGATGAGGGAACCATGTTTCTCCCCAATGATACCGGTGGAACAGGAAGCTGGTCCGGGGATGGGCGATATTTTATCTCGTCAGAAATACAATTCACCAGTGAAACCCTTGCTCCCCGCCACCTTCTGCTATTTGATATCCAGGAAAAAACCACCCTGGATCTGTCCCGGGGAAACTTCCTGGAGGATCTCAATCCCAGTTTTTCACCGTTTGGATTAACGATAGCATACAGCCGCAAATCACTCGATCCCCAGGACTGGAGTCCGGGACGGCAGCTGTGGATAATGGATATCCATACCGGGTTGGATCAACCGCTGACTGATGAGGTTGATTTTCACCACACATCTTTTGCCTGGCATCCCGATGGTGATCAACTGGCATTTGTGCGCTACAACCAGGCTAAACTTTCAGATCCACCAGAAATCTGGCTGATCAACCGGGATGGCACCGATAACCTGCGCTTGATCATTAACGGCTTCGCCCCGGGTTGGATCCCCTAGATGGATAAGAAAAATCTCACCCAGCAACTAAAAACAGAAGCTCGACGGTTGGGGTTCACCCTGGCTGGCGTGACCACCCCGGATCCTCCAAATCATCTGGATTTCTTCCATAATTGGCTGTCCAACGGTTTTCATGCTTCCATGAACTGGATTGCATCTGAACGATCACTGGAAAGGCGCTCGGATCCACTGCTGATCCTGCCAGAATGCAAATCAATCCTGGTTCTGGGAATCCCTTATCCGGCGCCAAAGGGAAACCTGAAGGGCGGGAATATTGCCTCCTATGCCTTGAACCAAGATTACCATGAGGTATTGCCTGAAAAACTGAGAAGCCTGGTGGAGTTCCTGGAGGAGAAAGTTAGCCGCCCGGTCCCAAATCGCTGGTATACCGATACGGGTCCCGTTCTGGAGCGTGAGCTGGCCATGCGGGCCGGTCTGGGCTGGATCGGAAAAAACACCACACTCATTAATCGCGACTACGGATCATATTTTTTGCTTTCAGAAATCCTTCTGGGAGTAGAACTGATCCCTGATTTGCCGATTACTGAGGGTTTTTGCGGCAGCTGCACCAACTGCCTGGACACCTGCCCCACCGGCGCTCTCAGGGATCCCTATACCCTGGACGCCAATCGCTGTATCTCCTATTTAACCATCGAACACAGGGAGGAAATACCCCATAAGCTCCGTCCCCAGATAGGGGATTGGGTCTTTGGCTGCGACATCTGCCAGGTGGTCTGCCCCTGGAATAAACCTGGCGCTGAGGCGCCCTCTATCTTGAGTGAGCTGCTGCCCCGGGAGGAATTATTGGGTATTGATCTGGTTGAGGAACTGGGGCTGAGCCCGGAAGGTTTCAGCGCCCGTTTTAAAGGCAGCCCTGTCAAAAGGACCAAGCAGCGGGGATATTTAAGGAACGTGGCGATTGTGCTTGGAAATCTGGGGGACCCGGCATCCGTTCCAGCCCTGGGAACTGCGCTGGAAGACCCGGAGCCGCTGGTGAGGGAAGCTGCAGCCTGGGCCCTGGGAGAGATCGGGGGAGAGTGTGCCAGAAGGCTGTTGGAAAACAGAGGGAAAAACGAACCTGATCCCCAGGTTCTGCTAGAGATCCAGGGGGCATTAGAAAAGTTGTCGAAGTTAACAATTGACTCTTAATCAAAGGGGAGAGCCTACCCTGCGACCAAAGGTCGTATCGAAGGGTCCACCCTTTACAAGGAGTTACATAGCGTCCATTATTTCCATAGTTTCCATCCTGGTTGCATCCTAGAAGGCGTTCTTCAATAGGTAATTCTTCCCCAGGAATATTAAACGAGCTTTTTCCTCCCGAAACACACTCTATTGTCTCGCTCCACACCTTCCTATTCCTTTTATTGAGATATTCCAATCAGCTCTGAACTTGATCCAATGCATCTAACCGCCCTCAACTTAAACACTTCCTTTCAAGCTGATCTTCTGTAAGATCAGGCACCCTATACAATTTGGTTTACCCCAGGGTCCCCAATCACCAGATCGAAAAAAACGTGTCCAGGTACTGTGATTTACTAAAAGGACAAATAACCATTTAGTAAGAATCGCAGCAGAACGGCTGTCTACTAAAGTGCCCTAAGAGCTCAAGGGCAAGTTGATATATTACTTAATTAGTGCAAGGAGCATACTATGAAAAAGTTAGGATTTATCTCAATCGCATTTGCGGCGTCTTTGTTTCTCGCCTCTTGTGCCCAGGCGGCAGCCCCGCCTGCAGCGTCGATAGAAGTGAAAGAAACCGAATCGACCACAACGGATGAACCAACTCAAGCCGTTGATGTTCAGCCTGATCTTGAAGAAATTCAATTTTCTCCTGGATTGGTTGTTGGCGGTGTCCGCCGGGTTGAAGCATCCAGTGTCGGCGAGGACGTTCGCTGGATTCTGCCAGGACTGCGCGCTTTAGACCCGGCAATCTTCGGTACTCCCGACCAGCCGCTCGGCTTTGAGCCGGATACAGGCCTGCCCCTGGAAGCCAGACTGGTTTCTGAAGATGGCACAGCCTACACAACCACAGCAGGCCCGACACCTTTCTCAGACAACTTTGCCCTGATTGAGGGCAGTTTCAACCTGAGTGTGGTGGACGCCACCCTGGTCGACGGTCCGGATTCCCAGGATCAGGTCGATTTCAACGCCAGCTTCACCGGACCTGATGGCAAAGAATATGCCATCAAGCTCTTGAAGGTCATCCCCAAAGGACCGGAACATCCCTTCTTTGGCGGCGTTGCAACCAACATCATTCAGCATGGAGCAACCGGTATCGGCACCAGCCTTATGCCGGGAGCCTACACCTACGTGGCTTTCTGGGGTGTGGCTGAGCTGTCCATTGATGGCGAAGTAGTCGCCTCCAACCGGATCATCCACGGCATGATCACTTCGAATCCCCGTGATGATGAGTATAAACTGGGATTTGACCAGGATATTGACAACAGCAAGGTCGTGTTCCACCTGATCCTGCCCAACACTGAAGTCACTCCTGATGGGCCGCAGGACAGCCCTGTTCCAACCGGGTTCTTGCTTCCCAACGGCGCAGAGCAGCCCTTCTTCCATATCATGTTTGAAGAGATAGCTTTAAGTTCCACTCAAATAGTGGATACCGTTTCCGGCGATACCACTGTAATACAGGAAGTTACTTATGAACCAGGCAACCTTGCTGGTGGACCTGTTTTCTTTGATGCAGCAGGTAACGAGGATGTTCGCTGGATTCTGCCAGGACTGCGCGCTTTAGACCCGGCAATCTTCGGTACTCCCGACCAGCCGCTCGGCTTTGAGCCGGATACAGGCCTGCCCCTGGAAGCCAGACTGGTTTCTGAAGATGGCACAGCCTACACAACCACAGCAGGCCCGACACCTTTCTCAGACAACTTTGCCCTGATTGAGGGCAGTTTCAACCTGAGTGTGGTGGACGCCACCCTGGTCGACGGTCCGGATTCCCAGGATCAGGTCGATTTCAACGCCAGCTTCACCGGACCTGATGGCAAAGAATATGCCATCAAGCTCTTGAAGGTCATCCCCAAAGGACCGGAACATCCCTTCTTTGGCGGCGTTGCAACCAACATCATTCAGCATGGAGCAACCGGTATCGGCACCAGCCTTATGCCGGGAGCCTACACCTACGTGGCTTTCTGGGGTGTGGCTGAGCTGTCCATTGATGGCGAAGTAGTCGCCTCCAACCGGATCATCCACGGCATGATCACTTCGAATCCCCGTGATGATGAGTATAAACTGGGATTTGACCAGGATATTGACAACAGCAAGGTCGTGTTCCACCTGATCCTGCCCAACACTGAAGTCACTCCTGATGGGCCGCAGGACAGCCCTGTTCCAACCGAGTTCTTGCTTCCCAACGGCGCAGAGCAGCCCTTCTTCCATATCATGTTTGAAGGATTTCAGGTATCACCTGCGCTAGTCGTATCTCAATAAATATTTCTGGCTAAGTTTGTTGCCAAAGAATACTCCGCTTGCTGCGGAGTATTCTCTTTATTCAAACTGTGTCACCATCCAAACAGGAAACGATCAAGGCACCATCCATTCGTATGGTACCGGCCACCAAGCTGAATAATAACCAGGGACGGATCCACCCCACTTGCCCTGCCTGCAATATGCACCACTCTCCATTTTCCTTCTCTGCGAACCGCGATTTTACCAGGAAATCGAAAATAATCCTTAAAAAGCGGCTCATATAAATTTTATTTATGAAACGAGATCTGTCAATCAATATCTAGTCAATAAGCAGAACCGCCAGTTAATACTGAGCGGTTTTTGTTATGCACATCCTATCCACCCCGTTTGCACCCAGCTCCCCACCCAATGCGATTAATTACCATCAGTCCTGCCTAATACGATGTGGAGTTGTAACTTGGTCCAGATAACTCGTTGTAAACACTTGCTGTCATTGTTAAGCGATCTTTGGATTAATGCCCTTAGAAGAAAGGGGGGATTAGCACCCTGTTTCAAACATTGATAGTTGGAAAAGTAAGAACCCTTGACCTTCCAGCATCTGGAAGGTGTAGACTAATAAGATCTAATGGAGTTACCAATGGAAATCAGGGAGTTATCCGCTCAAACCAATGTTCCACCAAAAACTATCAGGTACTATGAAGAAATTGGTTTGCTGCCTTCACCGGCCAGAAAACCAAATGGTTATCGGCAGTATTTTAAACCCGATGTCCAACGTTTGAAGCTGGTTGCCGGAGCAAGGCGCCTGGATATCTCCTTAATTGAAATCCAGGAGATTCTTGATATGCGCGATCGCCAAGAAGCGCCGTGTGATCGCTTGCTTGAATTGATAGCTCAAAAGAGAGCTGAGATCCAACTCCGCATTGAGCAAATGAAACAAATGGATTCGGAATTGATGAACTTGTATGAATTGGGAAAAACATTTCCAAGGGATGATATAGAAGGTAAAAATTGTGTTTGTCATCTGGTAAGCGAAAGAGCAGAATAAAAAAATTATGTTTAGAACTCAGGAGTCTGAAATGTCTGATAAAAAAATAGAATTCGATATTCGCGGGATGACCTGCGATTCATGTGCCGCCCATGTTGAAAAAGCACTGAACAATATTCCAGGGGCAAGTGAGGCGCAAGTACCCGGTTGGGAATCTGGTACTGCAACAGTTCAAGTTGAAAACGGAGTCAATACAGATGATTTAATGCAGTCCGTGAAAGATGCCGGATACTCAGCAACGCAAGCAAGCAGCGGGAACGACACCAGCTTGAACGAAAAAAGTACCGGGAATATGGTGCTAAACGACGGCAGCGGCCTCCATCTGATGGTAATTGGTGGCGGGTCAGCCGGGTTTGCGGCAGTTATTAAGGGAGCCGAGCTGGGATACAAGGTTGCCCTGGTTGAAGCCGGAACGATCGGCGGAACATGTGTAAACGAGGGCTGTGTGCCATCCAAAGCACTGATTCGAGCTATGGAACATTATCATCTTTCGAGCGAAGAGCGCTTCCGGGGCGTCACTAACCAACAGGCAGCTTTAAATTGGGGCGCGGTGGTTGCGCATAAAAACGAACTTGTGGACGAGCTGCGCCAGGTAAAATACAAGGACGTGCTGGCTGGGTATACCGGGGTTGAATACATCGAAGGGTATGCTCGTTTAACTGGTGAAAACAAAGTAGAGATCAACAAGAAAACTTACAGCCCTGATCGAATTGTGATCACAACTGGCGCTCAACCATGGGCTCCCTCCATCCCGGGTTTAGAAAAAGCCGGCTACTTAACCAGCACCACCGCGATGGAACTTGAGGATCTCCCGGGATCAATGATTGTTTTGGGAGCAAACGCTGTTGGTCTGGAGCAGGCCCAGATCTTCTCCCGGGCAGGTGTGAAAGTCACTATCCTGGAAATGCTGACCGAGATCGCGCCCTTTGAAGACGAAGAGATCAGCCAGGCCCTGGCGGAGTATTTAGAAGAAGAAGGAATTGAAATATATACCGGATTCTCAACTCAAAAGGTAGAGCATATGGATGGTCGCTACATTTTATCCGGGTCAATTGCTGAAAAACAAACGGTTATTGAAGCTGAAGCGCTGCTGGTAGCCACCGGACGGCGTCCGAACACTTCCGGGATGGGCTTAGAAGAGGCCGGGGTTGAACTTGGCAAGCGGGGTGAAATATTGGTAAACGAAACCATGCAAAGCAGCAATCCGTATGTGTATGCCGCGGGTGATGTGACTGGCCGGGACATGTTTGTTTACGTGGCAGCTTATGGCGGGAGTTTGGCCGTAGAAAATGCCCTGCTTGGATCCGAGGAAGAATACAATACTCATTATATTGCCCGGGTGACCTTTACCGATCCACAGATCGCAAGTGCTGGCCTGACTGAAGCCCAGGCGATAGAAGGCGGTTATAAAGTAAAAATCAGTAATTTACCTATGGCCTATGTTCCCCGCGCATTGGCTGCTCGAGATATCCGGGGTCTGATCAAGCTGGTTGCCGATGCGGAAACAGATAAGCTGCTTGGCGCTCATATCTTGGCTCCTGAAGGCGGAGAGATGATCCAGCTGGCATCAATGGCCCTTAAATTAGGATTAACAATTTCACAACTGCGCGAAATGATTTTCCCCTATTTAACGAATGTGGAAGGGATCAAACTGGCGGTATTGGCCTTTGATAAAGATGTAGCAAAGTTAAGCTGCTGCGCTGGATGAAAAGCCAGGATGGATAACCATGTTATGAAGAACACCAGAAAACAATCTCCTGAACGGCTGCAGGTCAAGATCGGGGGCATGTCATGCTCTTTTTGCACTACAACCATCCAAAAGGCTGTTGGCCGTTTGGATGGAGTCAATCAGGTGCATGTCAGCCTGGCACACGAAGAAGCCTTGATTGAATATGATCCCGGTCAGCAGACCCCCACCAGTTTACGCGACACCCTGCGCCAGCTCGGATATACCGTCCGTGACCCCGACAAGGTTAAAGCCTATGAAGAGCAACGGGCTGAACTGAGCCGGGCGCGCCTGCTTTTAGCGTGGGCTGCCTTTTTCACGTTGATTACCTTGGGGATCATGATTGCCCGCTGGGTCGGGTTCCTGCAGGCTTGGTTCAGGCCGACCATGATTGTTTTAGCTTTGGCCACTGTGTTTTTCCCGGGATGGCATATTCTGGTTATGGCAGTACAATCGGCCCGCCGGGGAATTCTCAATCAACATGTACTGCTCGAATTTGGTGCTTTTGCTGGTCTAGTCGGCGGGATGATGGGTTTGTATAACCCGGCATTTCCGGCTTCTGATTTCTTTGCCGTTGCAACATTTATAACAACCTACCACCTTCTTTCTGGTTGGACTTCTTTGCTGGTTCGGACACGTGCATCCGAAGCAGTCAGTAAATTGCTCGACCTTCAACCAGCAACTGCCCGGCTGTTAATGAATGACGGGGTGGAAAAAGAAGTCCCAATTGGAAATATCCTGCCTGGCGATCGCGTTCAAATCCGTCCTGGCGAGGCGATTCCAGTAGATGGCCGGGTTGTAAGCGGATCATCAGCAGTCAATGAAAGTTTAGTTACTGGTGAGCCTATCCCGATCGAAAAAGATCAGGGGGATGAAGTTATTGGGGGTTCTCTAAATCAGAACGGAAGCCTGGTTATTGAAGTGACCAAAGTCGGTGAAGAGGCCTTCCTGGTTCAAATAGCCCGCCACATCGAAGAAGCCAGGGCTATGAAGCCAAATATCCTGGTAATTGTAGACCGGGTATTACAGTGGTACGTTCCCGGAGTTCTGGCCTTTGGCGGTCTGGCGATCTTTGTCTGGACCATAGGCGCTTATCTTATTACCGGACAAACGGATGTGCCCCGGGCTGTTTTTGCAGCCCTGGCAGTCCTGGTAATTGGATATCCCTGTGCCCTGGGGATGGCCTCACCTTTGGCAATGATCCGAGGTGGGGGCGAGGCAGCTCGCAAGGGCATTCTGATGCGCAGCGGCGAAGCATTCCAGGTTTTTACAGATGTTCAAAGGATCGTTTTAGACAAGACGGGAACCTTGACGCAAGGCAAGCCGGTTGTTGTGGAAGTGATCCCGGTAGATGGGATCGAGTCTACCAGGGTCTTATTGCTGGCTGCTGGTGCCGAACAAGCGTCAGAACACCCGTTGGCCCGATCGATTGTCGAAAGTGCCAGGACTGAAAACCTGAGCCTGGTCGAGAGTACAGATTTTTCAACAATTCCCGGCAAAGGCATTGTTGCTGCCGTGGATGGGCAAACTATCCAGGTGGGCAGTCCCCAGTGGGTGGCAGAGAAAGCACAAATGCCAGCAAAGATCGCCGGGCAAGTTGAGATCCAGACAAACCTGGCGCGAACCGTAGTTGCTGTTTCAGCGGGAGGGAAGCTCATTGGCTTAATTGCAATAGCAGATGCCGTCAAGCCCGATGCCCGGGAAGCCATCCAACAACTTCGGGATGCCGGGATAGAGCCGGTGATGCTGACCGGGGACAATTGGCATACCGCCAAGGCGGTTGCAGCTGAAGTGGGCATTAAAGAAATCTATGCTCAAGTGTTGCCTGGTGAAAAAGCAGCCAAGGTGCGTGAATTACAGTCCGCGGGCTTTCGAGTAGCGATGGTGGGTGACGGCATCAATGACGCCCCGGCTCTGACCCAAGCAGATGTAGGGATTGCAATTGGAGCTGGGACTGATATAGCTATTGAATCTGCTGATGTTGTGCTGATCGGTAAGCGCCTGACTGCGGTAGCTGACGCCTTTTATATCGGACGCTCCTCCTACCGCAAGACGGTGCAGAATTTATGGCTGGCCATGACCTTCAACGGCATTGGTGTTCCCTTAGCGGTCAGCGGCCTGGTGCCGCCGATTTGGGCCATGATCGCCAGCGTCAGCACAGTCTTGGCCAACTCGTTTGGAGGCCAATTGATCCCCAAACGGGTTCGATTATAAACGAGATAGCTGCAGGTGATTTGAACCTATCCACGATTAATAGTTGCAGTTGTTTAGGACCCGGAAAATTTGGGCGCCAAGGAAGCTTTATTCGAGGTGCTTTAAGTTAGGGGCACTTGAGTTTATCAGGGTTGCATCCCCACCAAGACCTTGTAAAGGTCTGCTTTGGCAATTTCCCAGCCGCCGATATTTCAATGATGATATGGTTGATGTCCCAAACGTGTTCAGAAACCTGGAGGATAATGCCTGCTTCATTAAACTCGTGATTTCCACGAGCAATGAGCCCTGCTGCGAATAAGAATAAAATGATACTGGTGACTTGAAAGTATTTTGATATGTTCAGGCAAATCAGGCTTTGAATAATAAGAAATATATGGCTATCACAGCCGCTAAACACAAACCGGTACCAAGTAAAACCTGGGCGCTATCTGTGTTAAGTAAGGCAGCTGTCAGAAATATTACCAGCTCAACTCCTTCTCGATTTACGGCAATTAAGGTCAGGAAAAATTAGGCGAATTTGTTTTCATTTAATACCGCTTGTTCGACGTTTGATTCAAGTTTTTGATTGGATTTTCTGAACTGAGATTGCATCTAGAAAATAACCCGGGGCAAAATTCCTACTGCCGATAAAATGGCTGGCCCTTAATATATTATTTCTGCTCGCCCCTCGAAGGACCCTCCCTACAGATTGAATTCAAACCCCAATATTATGCTGAAAGAAAACACTAATCCCGTTCCGAGCCAAATAGGAGTTTGATAATTAGTACGATCCAGCTTATTTAATGCCCCAGGAAGGACACCAATTATAAACCCGGCTTCTAATCCTTCCCGTAATGATACGAAAAAACTTGCGATCATACCAAAACACCTCGAAAGGTCCCTAATCTGTAGTTTACGGTATGTTCTTGTAATATCCTTGGTGGCTTTCTCCAGGTTGGGCAGTGTATAGGAACAAGCCAATTATTTATGACGGAAGGTTTTCCATCACCAAACCAGCAACCATTGATAAATATATCAAGAAAGTAATTAGCGTTGTAAGGAAATTGATTATCGCACTATCTGAACAGTAACCAGATAATCAGAGGAATGAAAATGATAAATAAAATCACCATTAAAACTCGCTCGGTGCGCTATATTTCGATTATCGCTTTAGGCTGGCTGACAGCATTGCTTTTAAGCGCTTGCGCTCGGGGAACAATTACCTCCGCGGAGGTCAGTCTGGAACCAACCGATTCAGACCCAGTTTTACCGACAGAAACGACAATACCCACACTTTTACCGGAAGATGAAGCCCCACCCCGGGGCGCTGAGCAGGAATTCAGCACTGATTTTAGCATCCACTCCGTTTCATACGATGAGATCCTTTCTGGCGGGCCTCCAAAAGATGGCATTCCGGCACTAGACAACCCTCAATTCATCAGTGTTGAAGAAGCGGATGAGTGGCTGAGTGATTTAGAGCCTGTGATCCTCTTTGAATACCAGGGCGATACACGTATTTACCCGCTCCAAATTCTGACCTGGCATGAAATTGTCAACGACACAGTCGGAGGTAACCCAGTAGTAATCACATTTTGCCCTCTTTGCAACACAGCCATCGCTTTTGACGCGACCCTGAACGGTTTGAAACTGGATTTCGGCACATCTGGGCGGCTGCGTTACAGCAACCTTATAATGTACGACCGCCAGACCGAGAGTTGGTGGCAGCAGGCCTCTGGTAACGCCATCATTGGTGAATTGACTGGATCCCAGTTGACATTCCTACCTGTGAACATCATCAGCTGGTCCGAGGTTCGCCAATCTTTTCCAGATGCGAAAGTACTCTCACGAGATACTGGCTACAATCGCGATTACGGGCGAAATCCCTATACGGGTTACGATAACGTCAACAGCTCACCATTCCTTTATGATGGGCCAGAAACTCCCAACCAACTTGCTCCCATGGCGCGCGTAACTACGGTAGATTTGAATGGGGAGGCTGTCGCCTATCCCAATGACGTCCTGCTGGAATCGCGCGTTGTCAATGACACGGTTGGCGGTATAGAAATTGTGGTTTTCTGGCAGTCAGGGTTAGCCTCTGCCCTGGGCGCGTCTGACATCGCCAGCGGCGAGGACGTAGGCGCCAATGCCGTATTCGATCGCACTGTAAACGGCCAAACTCTCACCTTCATCCTCGATGGAGAGGTAATCACCGACAAACAAACCGGCAGTACCTGGAATATCTTTGGTGAAGCCGTTAACGGCGAACTGACCGGGCTATCTCTGTCACCCATTGTAAAGGTAGACCATTTCTGGTTTTCGTGGGCGGCTTTCCGTCCTGAAACGCGTATCTATCAGCCGTAGACTTGATGAATGACAAACAACGAGAGGTAAATAATGACTTATCACAAGAAATTCATACTTTTTGCCAGCACAGCATTGATCACCTTACTGACACTGTCAGCCTGCAGCACCTCGCTCAAGCCAGACAAATCCGAATCCTCTACTGCGGATGGTATCAGCCGGGAAAATTTGTCCATCGCCCTGCCAGCGGACATACAAATCACAATCTACCAGGGAGAAGGATTCCAGCCTGACGAAGAAATCGCGCTTTCAGAATTGCTCGCCCAGGGGAAACCATTGGTGCTTAATTTTTGGGCAGGGCTTTGCCCTCCTTGTCGTCTTGAAATGCCAGACTTTCAAGCAGTGAATGATAAATTTCAGGACAGAGTGCTAATTTTTGGATTGGATGTTGGCCCATTTACAGGTTTAGGCTCCAACGAAGACGGGCTTGCTTTGCTCCAGGAACTTTCCATAACCTATCCGGCTGGCACTACTTTTGACCCAAGTGTAATGAGAGATTATAAGATTCTGGGTATGCCCACTACTTATTTCATTACACCAAACGGAGAGGTTTATAAAACATGGACCGGATTATTAACAACAGAAAAGTTAACTGAAATCATCGAAGAGCTGCTTGAAGTTTCAACCAGTTCTTGAGTGAGGAGAAAGTCATGAGTGATCCAATCTCTCCCCAGAATAAAAGCGATGGAACTAAAAAAGCCAACTCCCCATCGACCCCGAAAGGACCGTGGGGGGTGGTAGTTTCTTTTGCCATCCCGGCCATAATAGTGGCGGGGCTTCTTGTGCTGCTGCTCAATATCCGCGACAGCGCTGAGACTGTTATGGCTAATCTGGCGACACTGCTTCCGGTTGGTTATGCCTTTGGCGCCGGTATGGTCGCCAGCGTGAATCCATGTGGATTTTTCCTTCTGCCTTCCTACATTTCATACCATCTGGGTACTGAAGAGACAGGCTTCTATCAAACGCCCGTCGGATTGAGGATGCTCAAAGCTCTACTGTTAGGCAGCATTGCCACGGCTGGTTTCGTGGTGATCTTTGCCCTTGCCGGGGGCCTTATTTCCGCGGGTGGTCAATGGTTGATTCGAGTATTTCCCTTTACAGGGGTGGCCATAGGCGCAGTCATGATTCTCGTGGGATTATGGTTGATAGTAACACGCCGCACGCTGGGCATCATGTCTGCCAGCCGGGTAACGGTCAGCCGGGAGCGCAATCTACGTAATGTGTTCCTCTTTGGCATTGCCTATGCCGCTGGTTCACTCAGCTGCACCTTGCCCATCTTCCTGGTGGTAGTGGGCAGCTCACTGAGCAGCCAGGGCTTAGGCGCATCCTTTAGCCAGTTCATCAGCTATGCAATGGGCATGGGCACGATATTGATCGCAGTGACCATCGGCAGTGCCTTGTTTCAGGGTTCGGTTACCAAATTACTGCGTCGTGCTTTACCTTACGTTCATCGCGGAAGTGCCATGTTCCTGGTTGGGGCCGGCGTTTACCTGATCTATTATTGGGTGTTTTTTGTCGGTCTCAGTTTCTGAAATCAAACACTGCTAAAGGATGGTATTCATAACCACGCTGACAACAAGTCTGATTGTCTTCAGCGATTGATCCATCACCAATTACCCCTATCGGGTCGAGGGAAATTTCACCAATATTTATAGGCAGAATCACCTACCCGCCCCAAGCCAAATCCCGCTAGGTAAAAATTGACGCTTGTGCTAAGATAGAAAAGAACATCATTCAGGGTAGATTTTTTCGAAACCTTTTTGGAATCTTCCCAAGAAACATGCTGGAAAATTGTATTATTCCCGGCTTGTTTGATGGTTTCCTGTCGAAAATACTATCTCAGAAAGGGAAAATTAAACAAATGAAAAACACAAAAAAGAACTCAAATAAGATTGACAAAATAGAAAACCTCAGCGGCCCGCCACTGCTCAAAGCGTTATTTACGAAAGTGAAGTGGGCTTGGATTTGGTTAATTGCCCGGGGTTATTTGGGATATGAATGGTTGAAGGAAGGGTTGGAAAAGCTGGAAAGTCCGGATTGGATCGGCGCCAACAGCGGTGCGGAAGTGATTGAGTTTGCAACTGAAGCCATTCAAAAAACTAGCGGGGAACATCCCGAAGTACTGGAATGGTATGCTCGATTCCTTGAATATATCGTCCTGCCGAATGCTGGAATCTGGGGGTACCTGGTTGTATTTGGAGAAATCCTGGTGGGAATAGCTCTCATCATCGGACTCTTTGTCGGGACAGCAGCCCTTTTTGGCGGGTTCATGAATCTGAACTATTTATTGTCCGGATCAATAGCCATTAATCCCGTTATGCTGCTGCTGACATTTATCCTCATTCTTGCCTGGAGAACAGCTGGATGGTGGGGGGTTGGACGTTGGGTATTACCTGCCCTGGGCACACCCTGGCAGCCAGGCACCATATTTCAAAACAGGGAAAAAATATAGCATCACAAGCAAGCTAATTAGGTAGTAAAGGAGTAAAAGATGTCCGTTTTAAGTTACCAGGGAAAACTGAATGGTGGATTTGAAGAAGCTATTGATAGGCTTCAGTCTAACTTATCAGAACAGGGGTTTAGCATTGTATCAAGAATTGATATGCATACTACACTAAAAGAAAAGATTAACGTTGACTTTAGAAAATTCTCTATCTTAGGAGTGTGCAATGCCCTGCTAGCGCACCAGGTATTAGAATCAGACCCTGAAGCCGGCCTCCTCCTGCCCTGCAGCGTCACTGTCGAAGAACTAAGTGAAGGAGATATTCAAATCTCCATTATAAAACCAACTGTAATGCTTAGCCTGGGAGAGATCGGCAAAAATGAAAAAATCGCTGAACTCGCCCTGGATGCAGACAAAAGGCTGACACTTGTAGCGAACAAGCTTTTCGCTTAATCGCTGGCGAATTGAGTTCTTTTTGAGAACGGCCACTAAAATATTTCTGATCCCAGAAGAGCCTCCCTTTCAAAGGAAAGCCAATTGCCCTCTTTGGCTGGTCAATTGTTCTGGTGACAAGAAATTTACTTAATGAAAGGAGAATAAAATGATGATGGGTTTTGGTTTAATTGGAATATTATTAGTTGTGGCTGTAATTGCCTTACTGGTTGGGAGGCTTCCTCAAGGCGGCCAAACACTATTAAAAAATATCGGATCAGGCCAGTCCCCCCAGGAAATTCTGGAAACAAGGTATGCGAAAGGGGAGATCAACAAACAGGAATTTGACCAGATGCGGGAAGATCTGATCGGATAAATGGAGAATACTGGAGTGAATAATTCCAAGCAATCGAATCCAGCAGAGAACAAACGCCTCGCGGAAATTACCCGTAAAAGATATAACCGAATCGCTCCAGTGTACAATTTAATGGAGTGGTTTGTTGAGAGAGCCACATTTAGACCATGGCGAAAATTGCTGTGGTCCCGGATTGAGAACGGCAGCGTTCTGGAAATTGGGGTCGGAACAGGCAAGAATATCCCCTTTTACCCTTCCGGCGCTACCATGACAGCTGTTGATCTCAGTAATGGGATGATGTCATTTGCCAAGCGCAAGGCAGAAGATTTATCCAAACCGGTCGATTTTCATCAAATGGACGTCCAAACTCTTACCTTCCCGGATAATTCATTTGACACCGCATTGGCAACTTTTGTTTTTTGCTCAGTTCCCCTACCGGTAACTGGACTTGAGGAGCTGAATCGTGTTGTGAAACCAGGAGGCGATATCTGGCTGCTGGAGCATGTTCGGGTCAATAAACCCATGATCGGATTTCTAATGGATATTATGAATCCGATCATTGTCAGGATCATGGGAGCAAATATCAACCGGCAAACCGTTCAGAATGTGGAAACTGCCGGCCTGAAAGTCCTGGAAGTTGAAAACCTGAAAGGAGACCTGGTAAGGCTTATTCATGCTACACCAAACTGAACTGCATATATTATTCTCGACCTGAACGTAGTCAACCGGGTTGAATTTGGCCGTGGGATTGTTTTACAGTCCAGCGGGTGCCAATTCCACTCAGGATCGAGGACTTACCAGATCAACATTTACGATTTACGGGGTAGACCAACAATAGGATCCCTTGGAGGATAGTATTTATTCCTGAGCGAATACCTTTTCTCAACGGTTCTATTTATTCGGAAGAAAGAGAGGCATAGAAACCCAAGTTTGGGTTGTACCATTAGAGCTGAATAATTATGTATAAGTCTGTTTTCCCGAGGAATGATGTTGATGTTAAAAAAAAGAATGGAATTAAGATCATTTAAGCTAATTAGCAATCGTTATCTCAAGCGGTCTGCTTTGCGGGTTTGGACTGAGAACCAGCCAGATATTCATTTATCCACCCGGAATATCAAGTCCATTTTAGATACTTCCTGGGATAACTATCAAACGAAAGCTGCGGAAATTCCAAAACAGTCAAATCTGGGCAACTGGCTGATGATTAATTTTGCCTATCTCACTATGGCTGCGAATCAAGCTCTGGTTGACTTCGGAATTTCTGAAGAAACCTCTCGGAATCTGATTAAAGATTTGACCTGGGATATTGCCTCAACCTGGACAAAAAGGGGTCAGAAGTTTTCTAATGTGTTTTTTCAAAATCAAATGAAGCAGTTAGAATTCTTTGTGGACCTAATTATGAAGACCCTGTTCAGCCCTCCAGGTTACCAATTTGAAAGAGGGAATACCAAAGATGGTTTCTTCCTGGATGTTCACCAATGCCCTGTGGCAGAAATCATGAATTCTAACGGCACAGCCGATTTATGCATTCAAGCCTGGTGCGGAGTTGATTTCGGTTTAGTGGAAATTCTGGGCGGGAACTTGAAACGCTCCGGGACTATTGCCATGGGAAAAAAGAAGTGCGATTTTGTTTTTCATCCACCTGCTTAAACAAATCCCCAACCCTGTCCATACAAATCTCAAATTCTGGCCTGACGAGAATTACAGCTGTCTTCAGCAGCTGATCTCTAAAAGAACTTGGTGAACAGGTCTCAATTGTTAGATTAACAAATTAACAAGAAAGAATAGCAGTACTCTTCTTATACATATCTGGTGATTGACCACATTGCACGCATCAAACCACTTATGTGCAAAACAGTCCTGAATTTCAAGCATTAAGTTATTCTGATTTGTCAGGATGATCCTTGACCCTTTCATCGAGATCCCCCTTGAAGGGCAAGTATTGAGGATTAGTAATGTCCCTGTTCAACGCGGGTTCCGGGATCCTCGCTCAAGAGCGAGGTTCGCTCTTGAGCATAAATCACGAGAAACGATAACTATAACTACAGGCCAGGAGTTATCAAAAGTCAATCCTGGCTTGCTTTTTCCCTACATTACAGGGCCAGGCTGGTGCGCCGCAGCAATTGGGCGTTGATCGCCACAACCACAGTACTGAGAGACATTAACACCGCACCCACTGCTGGTGAAAGCAGGAATCCCCAGGGAGCCAACACACCTGCTGCCAGCGGCAAGGCAACGATATTGTATCCCGCTGCCCACCACAGATTCTGGATCATTTTCCGGTAACTGGCCCGACTGAGTACAAAGATCTTTACCACATCCAGGGGGTTGCTTTTAACCAGGACAATTCCCGCCGACTCAATCGCCACGTCTGTTCCGCCCCCGATAGCAATGCCCACGTCTGCCCGTGTTAGCGCTGGAGCATCATTAACCCCGTCTCCTACCATGGCTACCCGGCGGCCCTGTGCCTGCAGTTCTGTCACTTTCTGGTCCTTGTCTTCGGGAAGCACCTCAGCAAAAACCTGATCGATTCCCAACTCATCCGCGACAGTTTGAGCCACTGCTCTGCTGTCACCGGTCAGCATCGCGACCTGAATGCCCATCGAGTGTAATTTATCAATCGCTTCCTTGCTTTCGGGTCTAATCACATCAGCCAGGGCAAAAGCAGCAATCGCCTGTTCATTCTTCAACAGGTAAACTGTGCTCTGTCCTCTAGCAGCTGTGCCCTCTGTAAATTCCTCTAAACTGGTGTCCATTTTCGTCTTCAGCATCTCCAGCAGGCGCGGTCCTCCAATATGGAAACGCTGGCCACCGCTGGTAGTAGTCACGCCTCGCCCCTGGATAGCTTCAAAATCACTCACTTCTGGCAAAGCCAAACCGCGAACTTCCGCCGAACGACGAATCCCGCGGGCGATAGTGTGTTCCGAGTCGCCCTCAATCGCAGCAGCCATTGCCAGCGCATCATTTTCAGTCCAACCATCCACAACAGAAATACCGACCACGCCAAATTCACCCAAGGTCAATGTGCCGGTTTTGTCAAAGATGACAGTATCAATTTCACGGGCAGTTTCCAAAGCCAGACGGTCGCGCACCAGGATGCCATTTTTCGCGCCCATGGAAGTAGTGATCGCAACCACCAGGGGGACAGCCAATCCCAGGGCATGCGGACAGGCAATCACCAACACTGTCGCTACCCGAGAGATGACTTCAACATTGAAACCAGAACCTATTGTCCACAAGATGCCGGTTAAGACCGCAACGGCCAGAGCAATATAAAAAAGCCAACCAGCAGCTTTATCTGCCAGGATCTGGGTATCCGATTTGCTCTGCTGGGCTTGCTCAACCAGCCGCATGATCCCTGCCAGAGCAGTTTCGTCGCCAATTGCATTAACCCGAACCCGCAAACTGCCGTCGCCGTTGATCGTACCTGCAATCACTTGATCTCCCGGGCTTTTCTTGACGGGAAGTGATTCGCCCGTAATCATAGATTCATTGACATCAGACTGGCCTTCAACCACCTCACCATCAGCCGGTATACTGGTACCGGGCCGGACCAAGAGCAGGTCATTTTTATTCAGAGATGAAACGGGCACCTCGGATATGTTCCCTTCTGAGTCAATCCTTTCTGCTGTATCTGGAAGCAGTTTAGCCAATTCGTTCAGCGCGCCGGAAGCCTGGCGCACAGACCGCATCTCCATCCAGTGCCCCAGCAGCATGATGTCAATCAGGGTGACCAGTTCCCAGAAAAAAGCACTTTCAGTAGAAATGAATAGGGCGGCGAGACTGTAAATAAAAGCGACTCCAATCGCCAAAGATATTAAGGTCATCATGCCTGGTTTACGGGTTTTCACTTCAGGGACAGCCATCTTCAAGAAAGGCGTGCCGCCGTAGAAGAAAATGATGACGGCAAAAACAGGCGTAATCCACTCGCTGCCGGGGAAATCCGGCATGGAGAAGTTGAACCAACTCTGGATAGCAGAGCTATAAAGCAAAACCGGGATGGAAATCAGGGTACTGAACCAAAAACGCTTTCGGAACATATCTTCATGACCGGTGTGATCCGTGTGTCCTGCATGCTCGTCATGCCCGTTTCCACTGCCGTGACCTGCATGGCTGTTGGCATGCGAGTCATGGGACTGTTGGTCCCCAGACATATCGTGGCCTTGATGACCTGCATGCATATCATGCGCTTCTGGCCCGGGCTTCGAATCGGGCATTTCATGCATATCGTGGTTTTTGTGTTTATCGTCCATTTTTATTTCCTTTTGATAAATAACTTGCGTGATTTGATAATAACATACTTGGTTTGGCTATAACATTTAATAAGTTGGGGATAACTTATTAACAGCGCTAATCAGCCCAGAGAGAAGCAGGCTGTTTAGCGTATATAAAAAATCCCATTGGTGACACCATGGGAACTTTCTAGAAGAAGGGTACATTTTCTACTGCAAATCCTTTTTCATGGTTTGATACTGCTCACGGTCAAGTTCTCCGCGGGCATAACGCTGGTCAAGAATCTCGCGCGCATCTGTCCTGCCCTGCTGCTGGTTTTGGTCATTCGGGCTGCTTAATGATCTGAATAACCAGATTCCCCCGCCAATCAGGACCATCCAGAAGAGGACCATTCCTATCACCCAATAACCTCCCCACCCCATTCCAAATCCTGTCATCACGGCCTTGCTCCTAAATTTAAATACTTTGTTTCATTTATGTGAATAATTGTTTCCTGAAAAGATCAAGCCTTAACAAGATAATTGCGCATCATACCCATATCCTCGTGTTCCAGGTTGTGGCAGTGGTAAAGATAAAGCCCGGTAAAATCCTCGAACTTAAGCAGCACTTTTACCTGCTCTCCCGGCATGACTAATACAGTATCATGCCATCCTTCATCCACAAAACCATCACTGAGCGTGTCCCAGGCAGAACGTCCTACCGAACTGATCTTTCGCTCAATAACCTGGTATTGCAGGCCGTGAACATGCATCGGGTGCGGCAAAGCCATCCCCCCTCCCATCATACCTCTCCCACTCCCTGCTTGATTGTTAAATTGCCAGACCTCAAGATCGCCTAACTTGACAACCTCATCCCGGGCAGTAGCCGTCATTTCAAAAGTCCGCCCATTGATCGTCCAACCCATACCCATTCCCATCGCAAGGCTGAACTCACGCGGCGAGCGGCGATTGACAGCGTCGGCTTCATCCCGTAAGTTATGTGTTGAAAGTCGATCCGGGAGTTGGATGGAAACGCTTTCCTCGCGCTCCACCCGGACTGTCATAATCGGAAAAAGAACCCCACTGTCAGGAGCAGCAGAAGGCAGATTGACCAGACGAAGCTGTTCGCCAACCGGCCGTTCGCTGAAATCCACCCATAATTCAACGCGTTGGGCAGGGGCCAGAGTGACATAATCCTTTTGGATGGGCTTTTCCAGCAAACCGCCGTCAGTGGCAATTACCGTCAGGGATGTTCCGTCATCCCAACCCAACTTGTAGATCCGCGAATTTGAGCCGTTGAGCAGGCGCAGGCGGTAGGGCCGTGTCGCAACCGGCAGTGTGAAATCCGGCAATCCGTTGACCAGCACACGGTTTCCTAAAAATCCCATCATTTGATCCATCATGCCTCTGCCGCCGTATACCAACTGATTGTCTCCATCGAAAAGACGATCCTGGATCACAAGCGGCAGGTCATAGTCACCAGATGGCAGGTCCGGAGCGATCTCTTCCTCATCGGTCACCATAAAGAGTCCCGCCAAACCATAGTAAGCCTGTGGTCCGGTGCGTCCGTGCGGATGAGGGTGGTACCAATAGGTCCCGGCCCGATCGAGAACAGTGAAATCGTAGACATAGGTCTCGCCTGGTTTAATCGCTAAGCGGGGGTGCCCATCCGCCTCGACAGGAACATGCAGTCCATGCCAATGGACAATGGATTCTTCGCGCAGTTCATTCGTAAAATGGACCCGGACAGTCTGCCCTTTTTTCAGGTTAAAGATCGGTCCCAAATAGCTGTCCGGAATTACCTTCAACGACTCAG
>CAYUXO010000030.1:23275-26617 GCA_964448865.1 uncultured Anaerolineales bacterium | reverse complement strand
TGCCAGGAAAGCAATTGCCCATACCCGGTAACCCCGATCTGGAGGATATCTTTGGCAAAAACCGGGATCAATGTCAGCGCACCAAAACCGATCATGCTGAAGGCAGCTACGAGCAAGATCAGGGCCAGGATATTCTTTTCTCCCAATATATACAAAAAGCCCCCCCTGATGCCTTCTACGGGTTCAACGGTTGAGGAACTCTCCCTTGTAGGAGTGATTTTCATTAATAACAAAGCCAACAGCACAGCCAGGTAGGAAAGTCCATTGATCAAAAATGTGGGCGCTTCTCCGAGTGCAGCCACGATAACACCACCGATGGCTGGGCCGACGATGCGGGCAATATTGAAGATGATCGAGTTGAGTCCAATGGCGTTCATCAGGTCATCTTTTTCGTCATCCACCAGGTCGACTACAAAAGCCTGGCGCGCGGGCATATCCAGGGCATTGCCAATGCCCAGCACAAATGAAAGTATCAGGATCTGCCAATACTGGATTATCCCCAACCAGGTCAGGACTGCCAGAATCAGTGCTCCGATCAAAAACCAGCTTTGGGTGAGGAAGAGAAGTTTTCGGCGTGGAAAACGATCCACTATGACACCCATATTCAGTGAAAGCAGCAGTACGGGCAGAAAACTGACAAAAGTGATCAGCCCCAGGCTGGTCTGGGAACCGGTAATGCGGTAGACCAGCCACTGCAGGGCGGTGGACTGCATCCAGATCCCGATCACGGAAACTAATTGCCCCCAGAAAAAGAGCCGGAAATTTCGGTGGCTCAGAGCCCGGAGGGAGTCTGACAGATTAAATTTATCTAATAGATTAGCCATAATGTAGTTGTGTGTTGAGGGATAACGATCAATTGAAATACTTTGACTGGAGCCAAAATGCCACATTCACCAGGCCAATCATGACCGGGACCTCGATCAGCGGTCCGATCACCGCTGCAAAGGCCACCCCGGAGTTAATTCCAAATACGGCCACTGCAACGGCAATTGCCAGCTCAAAATTATTGCTGGCAGCTGTGAATGCCAGGGTGGTTGTTTTGGAATAATCAGCTCCAACTGCTTTGCCCATTATAAAGGAAACCAGGAACATAATTACAAAGTAGATCAGGAGCGGGATCGCAATCCGGACCACATCCAAAGGAATGGTCACGATCAGCTCTCCCTTGAGAGAGAACATGACCACGATGGTAAACAAGAGGGCGATCAGGGTCAGAGGGCTGATTTTAGGCACAAAGGATTGATAGTACCAGTCCTTGCCCTTGGCCCTGACAAGGGTATAACGGGTAAGGAAACCAGCGACAAAGGGAATTCCGAGATAGATAAAAACGCTTTTGGCTATTTCAGCTATAGTGATATCGACAATATTTCCAGATAACCCGAACCAGGTTGGCAGTACGGTGATAAATAAATAAGCGTAAACGCTGTAAAACAGGATCTGGAAGATGCTGTTAAATGCCACCAGTCCGGCGGCATATTCGTTGTCCCCCTCAGCCAGTTCATTCCAGACGATCACCATGGCGATGCAGCGGGCTGTACCGATCAGGATCAACCCGGTCATATACTCCGGGTAGCCCCGCAGGAAAATGATCGCCAGGAAAAACATCAGGATGGGGCCGATTACCCAATTCTGCAGCAGCGAAAGACCCAAAACCTTCCAATTCCGGAACACATCCCCCAATTCGTCGTAGTGAACCTTGGCCAGGGGAGGGTACATCATCAGGATCAAGCCAATGGCGATGGGAATGTTGGTGGTGCCGATCGAGACGGCAGTGTTAAACTTTGCCACACCTAGCGGAAACAAATAACCGATACCCACACCAAACCCCATGGCCAGAAAGATCCACAGGGTCAGGTAACGATCCAGGAATGAAAGGGCGGCTGGTTTATTCTCTGTCATGACCTCTCCAGGTAAATTAATGGGAAGAACATGTTCTCCTCCCTACCTTTAGAATTCTATCGCAAGTAAGGCGTTATTTTATAAGTGGTTTCCGGCGAGGTATATTGTCTCCCGGAGAATTTATGTTAAACTTATCAAAGAAATCATATAAAAAATCGTCCCAGAAATCGCCTGGGATAAATGTATATAACCATCAGAGTCAGGAGTTTTGCATGTTAGCCAGTTTTGTATTATCGCTTCGGGAAGGATTGGAAGCGGCCTTGATCATTAGTGTTCTATTAGGAAGTTTGAAAAAACTAGGACAGGTTGAGGGCCAGCGGCCCATTTGGGTCGGCGCTGGATTGGCAGTAGTTGTCAGCGCGTTGGCGGGTATCCTGTTGAATTTGCTGGGGGCGAATTTTCAGGGCCGGGCCGAAGAGATCTTTGAAGGCATCACCATGTTATTGGCTGCGGTGATTTTAACCTGGATGATCTTCTGGATGAGGGCTCAAGCCCAGAAAGTCACTCAAAAATTAGAAGCTGATGTAAAAGGTGCGGTGCTTAAGAACAGCGGTTTCGCTTTATTTTCTTTGGCTTTTGTAGCGGTGATACGGGAAGGAGTTGAGCTGGCCATTTTTCTCACCGCGGCTGGGTTGGACTCAAACGGGTTGGAAATATTGATTGGAGCTGGTCTGGGATTGGCCGCTGTGCTTATCCTGGCGTTTTTGTTGTTCAGGAGTTTGATCCGTTTAAACCTGGACCGCTTTTTCCAAATAACCAGCATCATTCTGATCCTGTTTGCCGCAGGGCTGACTGCCCACGGAATTCACGAATTTAATGAGGCGGGAATCATTCCCTCCATAATTGAACACGTCTGGGATATCAATCATATCCTGGATGAGAAATCCACCCTGGGAGCCATACTGGGTACCCTGTTGGGTTATAACGGGAATCCTTCATTAACTGAATTTGCTGCCTATCTGATTTATTTATCAGTTATAGGGACAAGTTGGTTTCGAGTAAAAGATAGAAGCACTTCAAATGGCCGTTAATTTTGAGAAGGCAACTATCATTTGCCTGGCATCTTATGGAAAACCGCTTCCATTTTGAGGAGCGGTTTTAATTATATCCATCGAATATTCATATATGGCTATTCAGGGAAAAAGACTTCCATGTCCAACTCAATTACCTCACCATCTTCGATATCAATAGTATATCTGCCCTTGTCCAGGCATCCTGAACCGGTATCTGCACAGACACCCTGAAAATATTTGGCTGAAATTTCATAATGACCAGGCGTTAAGAATATATCCTTGCAGCCATCGATCAATTCTATCCAATCCAGGTAATCGATCACGCCCATATCGTTAAAAACCCTTAAGTAACCCATTGGAATCAATTCGTCTTCAAAAAATATACAGGCTTTGAGGACTCCATGCGGGTGCATGGTCTAGGTGGGTTTGG
>CAYUXO010000030.1:10498-23175 GCA_964448865.1 uncultured Anaerolineales bacterium | reverse complement strand
GGTGGCCAGATCCGTTTTGCCGGCCTGGCGACAGACCAGATAATCCCGGCCAACAAAATCAACAGAGCAGAGACATCGATCCAAAATAAAATCCATAAAAATTTGATCATATTATTTTCTGGTGACCAGTTTGGGTCCGAGCCCTTCCAGGAGTTCGATGGAATCAGCTTCAAATTTGGGCAGTCCTGACTGGGCTTTTTTATAGACCGCTAGAACAGAGCCGGTGAATTGGAAATCCTTCATTCATTTTTCCTGCAGGAAAATGATAATGGTTAGGAAGATCATCAAGAAAGAGTGGAAAATAAACTTTCTAAAGGGGGACTAAGTCCTTTTAAAGGACTTAGTCCCTAAATCTCTTTTTCGTTTACTGGCAGGTGGCGGCCAGATCGATTTCCAGCATATCAGTTGTGCTTTCAGCCTGGCTGGTGATACCGACCAGGTTTCCGTCCGCATCTAACATTTCAATCGTACCGTACAGTGTGCCCTGCAGATCGCTGGGGATGGCTGTGCGGTAGAAAAGAGTTCCGTGGCAATCCACCGGACCAACATCCGGGTCATCTGTCAGGGTGGGGAATCCTTCACAGGCGCCTTCACCTGTGGGGGCGTTGGATATATGCAGCCAGGTTCCGCCAGTCATTATCGAGTTGCCCGGGCAGAGCGCTCCGCTGGTCTCGAGATCCAACCCGAAGTAACCGACAACGTAAAAACCGCCGGACGTGAACCAATTGGCAATAACCGTCCCGGGAGGGGCCGGAAGTTCACTTTCTTCGAAATCCATGGGCATGAAGTTGGGCAGTTCCACCTTGTACTGGTTAAAATCACCTTCGCCCAGGGCAGCTGACACCATGGACACGGGAAGCATAACCGGTTCTTCGGTGGCGGTGGGTTCCGGAGTTGGGGGCAGGGGCGTGTCAGCAGGTTTCTCTGTCGCCATGACCTCTTCCACGATCTCAACGTCTTTCTCGGCTGACCCGCTGCAGGCAGCCAGGATCAGGGCTCCCACCAGTAAAACTAGGACTAAGATAAGCTTGGATCTTTTCATGCTTTTCTCCTTTTCCCCTGAAGTAATTTGAAACTGAATAAAGTGAGTATGAGTTTAACCTATTAATTTGATCCTGCCAATTCCCAAAATTCCCAAAATTCCATTGTTAGGGCAAAGTAGTAATGTCCTATTCTAGCAAGGTTAAAATGTCCTATTGGAGGTAAATAGGACATGGTTCTGCTATCCACCTAACACTCCGCTCAATATAATCAACACGCTTAATACAACCCCGGCTATAAATGTAAACAAGGCGACTTTGAGAGCTTTTCGCAAATTCCTGGTGAAAATGCCAACCAGGCCGCCGATTGTAAGGGACAGGATTAATGTGTACCAGATCATAATTGCCCCTTGTTTCTTAAATTTCAGGATGTATTAGTGGACTTACTCATGGAACTTGGATAAAACGATCCGCAACACCCGTAAATCATAAAATAAATCCAAATGTGTTTGCAGTACCAACGCCTGTGATTAAGCCGAAAACCAATTCTGCCTTTTTAATTAGAAGTGCAGCAGGGGATGACCCGTATTATAGACATATAACCGCTGTGATCGCTGAGTGTTATTTCATTACCGTCAACCAGGACATATCCATCAATCCTGACAGTCTCTAAAAGTTCAAAAGTATATTCTGCATCCCTGACTGCAAAGATGTGATCGACACCAGAATCAAGTGACATGAGGTGGATCAGATCCGCTCCCTTGACAGCAATCTGGTAAGCATTGTTCCCGATTTTGCTGTTCAGGTCTCCCACCAAAAGTGCCAGTGCTGCCTCAGAATGGTAATTGTTCACAAATTGAGCCAACTCCGACATCTGATTGTTTCGTATGATCTTGTAATCTGGATTGCCATATCCAGCCTGGGCATGGGTATTGTAGAAATCCACATACCCGATCCCATCTGGCAATTCAACCCGTGCCAGGGCAACACCCTTGCCTGCCCACCAATCACCTTCTCTCACTTTGAAAAATGAATTAGTGTCATTAAAACGGTGGAAAGAGCGTTCTGTAATGGGAAAGGCGCTGGATATGAGCAGACCGCTCCCCACAACTCGGCTGGGATAGTATTGATGATACTGGAGGCGAGAGCATTTCTGAAGCTCACTAATTAATATATTACGATCATCTTTGACGAAGGACTCCTGAAATCCTACCAGGTCAGGATCCAGGGTACACAACTTCTCGGCTATACCTGACATACGTTCAGCTCGATCAGCGCTCTCTATATATAAGTCGTAAATATTGTAAGTAATTATATTGAGGATCAGAGGCTCTGTCAGGCCGTGGGCCTGGCTGCTGAGGGTGACTTCAGGAATCCGGGTCCTGGTACAGCCGCTTATGGTAATTACTGCACAGATGATTAGAAGTACAAGGGCAGCAATCCTTTTCGGAGTGGCAATTCGACTTTGTTTATATATCTCTGTGGGTTTGATAATCACCAATAGGGTGCCTTTGAAGAACTGTCGTTTTTACTTCTTGATGAATGTTAAAAAGGTGGTTTCATCTTTAATGGCTTTTCTGCTGAAAACTTCTGCCCCCATTTCAACCATAGCTTCGATCATTGGGTTGGGATGGAAGTTAGTGGTCAGCAGGATCACCTGATCGGGTTTCATCCCTTCCAGGTTGGCCTTGATAATGGATAAGGGGTGTTCCCCCCTGGATAACATTTCAACGCCATCAATTCGATGGATGGGATCAACCTTGATCCAGTCAGGATCTGACGGATCATATTCCAGGGTATCAAGGGAGGGACCTTCTTCCTCTGTTGATAAACCAGCAGCCTGCTCCAGATCTCTGATCAGATCAAAAACCTCCACGCCGGCTTTGCGGGCAAGATGTTCCACGGTGGTTGTGGCGAGCACCTTTTCCCTGAGTTGAGCCTGTTCCAGATTTCCAAATTCCGGCAAAATGCCCGTTATGGTAAATTTTAGCTGGGGGTATTCAGTAATTAGTGTATCAAGTGTGGTTATGTTTTTAATTTTCATGGCAGACCTCACTAAACGATTTTATTTTTGATCATATTCCAACAGGCGGCGTTCACCTTCCAACCCGCGGATGCTAGTGACGTCCTGGGTGACCTCTAAAGTTCCCTGGTAATCACCGTCCTCGTCTCGCAGGGCGTAATAAATGATATAGATCATCCGGGGACCCATCTGGATCCAGAAGCGAGCTTGATCCTGGGCGCCGGATTTAAAATCAGCCAGGATCTGGTTGACAATATGCACACTTTTAGGGGGGTGGCAGTATTGGACTTTGCGGCCTAGAATTGTCCTGGAACGTTCAAAGACCCGATCCTTTCCAGGAGAAAAATACCGTACCGTGTCATCCTTGTCCACGAAAGTCAGATCAAAGGGCAGGGTGGAAAAAGCCCTGATCAGTTCCTCCAGCTGGAATGATCCGGTCGGCATTTGGATCCGGCCAGATTTTGCGGCCGATTCAATCAGCTCGCTGAGGTCTTCCCCCTCGGGGATCCAATCAAATTCCGGCACATAAAGACAGTATCCGATCTCCGGGCTTTCCAGATAGATCAGGTACCATTCTTGTTCTGTAAGCATATCAAGAGCTGTTGGCAGGAGGATCTTTTCTTCCTTATAGATCATATCCTCAACTGCTTCAAGGGCTGTACTGACAGCAAACAAGTTATAAGCCCGGGCTTCAGCGGCCTGGATCTGATCAGTCTGCTGGAGGCCCAGGATAGTGCCTTTTATCAGTTCCCTGGTCTCGTCGTGTTTGCCCCACATCACCGAGGGTGGGCCGGGGACATTGTTTTTCTCAAAATAGGGAAAAAGAAGGTTCTCTTTCCGCTTGTAGTGTTTGTCGACATCCATCAGTTCATTCAACTGGCTTTGGATATCCTGCATCAATGGCAGCGCATCATCCTCGTCCTCGAGCTGGTCCACTTCTTTTATCAACAGCCGGATTCTTTGGGTTAACTTGGTTAATTCCTTGTTCTCCTCGACAAAGGTGTGAACAGGATGCCCCGGATTTGTTTGAGGAGTTTCCTGCAAATCTAGGTGAGAAGAGAGCACACGGGTGTGTGTGTCGCAAAGCTCCCGGATACTTTCTTCTGGAACGCCTTCTTCGATCAGCTGCACCTCCATCACAAAAACATCGGAATAATCAGCTTCTTCAAGCATAGTTTCCAGCTGTTTTTTGATCTTCTCTTCCCTTGATCCATCATGCAGCTGGCGAACCAGGCTTTTCATAATATCAATACGCTGCTGACGGTTGTTGATAATTTCACTCATAATGATCAATCTCCTCGATCATCCACAGGTAGGGCGGATAAGGGCTTGTATCAAGTTCGTTTTACTGGTTTTTTCTGTAAATCCAATAAGGTAGTTTGATAAAGCATGTTTTTTACATTTTCCCTGGGTGTGATCCAGTGATCATGCAGTGAGCAGGAATTTTCATCAGAACATTTCGGGAAACCCAGGATGCAGCGCTCGTAATCTTCCAGCCCTTCCACCAGTTCGGCGATCTGGAAAAGGTATATGGAATCCAGCTCATTGATGATCCGATAACCGCCTGCGGATCCTTTTTCAACATCGACCAGGCCGGCGTTTGCCAATTTGCTCATCAGCCGCCCCAGGTATTTGTAGGGAATATCCAGCCTATCAGAGATGGTCCTGGCAGAAAGCCGCTGATCCAGATTCTCAGCTAAATGGACCATGACCCGGATTGCATACTCAGTGGTCTTGTGAAATCTCATAACTCCTACCTGTGGGTAGTATATTTCTACCGAATACTATACACTATCCGGTAGGTTTAGGCAAGGTTTCTTGAGGGTTGGTTGCAGAACAGGGAAAGGGATCCCTCCCTGAGTCGCGGACCAGGGGGTTTGTTGACCTTAGTTGGCGGGGATCTTGAGCAGGAAACCCACCAGATAGCCGGCCAGGGCGCTGACCGTGCCGATGGCGGCCATCTCAAAACCGCTTTTCCCGGCGTGGCCCACAGTTGTGCGGGCTTTATAGACTCCCAATCCGAACAGGGTCGCGGCCGAGATGATCAGCGAGATCCAGATGCTTGGTCCGACGTTCAGGAACAGGAAAGGGATCAGGGGAATCAGCGAACCGACTACCGCCGCAGCTCCCACGATCAGGGCGGATCGGAAGGCATCCTGGCGGCTGGTGGGCGTCAGTTGGTGCTCTTCGGTCATCATCACTCCCACCCAGATATCATCATCAGCGGTGATCCGGTCCACGATCTGGTCCAGGATCTCCCCCTCAAACCCTTTCTGGCGGTAGATTTCCCGGATCTCTTCCCTTTCCACTGCGGGAACCATGTGCACATGGCGGTATTCTCGCTCCTTTTCGCTCTCATAGTGGGCGGTTTCCGCCAGGATGGAGGTATAGGCGACCGCTCCCATGGAAATCGACTCAGCAAAGGTGGCCGCCAGACCTGCCACCAGCACGATGCGGGGGTCCCCGGTGGCGGCGGCGATGCCCAGGATAATGCCCAGGACATTGACCAGGCCGTCCTGGCCGCCCAGGATGACGTCCGCCAGGATGGAACTATAGCGGTGGGGATCAATCTGCTGGTGGTGATCGACCTCGTCATGTTTATCGGAAGGGAGGTGGCGCCGTGTGATCGCAAAAGTCATTTTTTTTCTCTCTCAAATTTGTCGTAAAAGTTTTGGTGTGTGCCTTCCCGGAAAACCCCGGGCTCTTGTAATCAGAATGGCATCAATTCTGGAAACTCCCCGGAGGCGATACCTGATTCAGAGAAAAGGGGGGTTGGACAGGTCTTGAGCTTGTTTTCAGTATGCATGATACCAGATGAAACCTGTTGCCAACAGCCCCGGTGACAGAGCAGCACGCCGGGCTGCACGTTCATCCAGATCTCCAACCGGGACGGGAACCAGGCTTCCACCTTTCCTTCGGTTTGCCCAGATCCCTGATCCTACGAATGGATACCGGATCAAGATAAAAAGGAGTGCCTCCGAAAACCCAAAGAAGGACAGCACTGTCTCTGCCGGTCTGCCCATCCTTAAAATGAGACCTCCCAGGTCGACAGTACCTCGGGTCTCAGCTCAGGATAAATTTTCAGCCTATACAAGATGCATAACCGAAAAATAATGGAAAATGCTTCCGCCCAATACAAAAAGGTGCCAGATGGCGTGCCCGTAGGGCAGTTTTTTCCAGCGATAGAAAATTACACCCACTGTATAAAAAACCCCGCCTACAACTAAAAATATGACGGAATATGTGCCTAGCTGCGTGCCGGCCTGGAAAAAGACCAGCAATCCTGCCCAGCCCATCAAAAGATACAACCAAACGGTAGGCTTTTCAAATCTTTTATTAAAGGCAAGTTTAAGGATTAAACCCAGGATAGATAACCCCCAGATGACGCCAAAAACGCTCCATTCCAACCCTGTTCTGCTCGTGGTCAGCAGGAAGGGTGTGTAGGTGCCTGCGATCAGGAAATATATTGCCGCATGGTCTAACCTCTGGAAGACAGCCACCCAGGGTTTGTTGGCAAACGAGTGATAAACAGTGGAGGTTAAATACAGCAGCAGCAGGGATATCCCAAAAACCAGAAAACCTGCCAGGTGCCAACCCGTGCCATACTTTACAGCCCTGATGATCAGGATGACCAGGCCGGCAATACTTAACCCGACACCAATCCCGTGAGTGATGCTGTTTGCTATGATCTCGCCGATGGAGCTTGACCCTAAACTGTTATCTGATTTATAAACCAAGTTATGCTCCTCTAGTCCTGAAAATCCAATAACACTTGCGGAATTTGGTGATGTATTATGGGATCCGGGTTTTTGTTTACTGAAATGGACCGAATAGATCAAAGCCGTAAAAAAACAGCACAAGTACTGTGATGGAAATAGACATTACAGCTCCAGTCACAAGCTGCCAGACACCATGTCCCTTGGCTGCAATTCTGGCAAATATCGTCAGCGGGATCAGGGTTACCAGGGGTACAGCCGGCAGCCCGATAAAAAACATCACTGCCGCAACTGGACCTGCCACACCGGCAGCATGTCCGCTGGCTTTATAACGCAGGACCAGGTTGAAAATGATCAAGCCCAGGGTGATCAGGGTATAGTTGACCGCGATGGCCTCAAAAATTTTTGGCGCGTTGACCAGCCTTAATACTAAAAATCCTATTGGGTAGCTGATGATCATCAATACAAAACTGGCAGTTCGCTGCCTTTTAATGACCTTTTTCCAGTCTTTTAATTTGCCCGGGATATAAAAGAGCAAACTGGCCAGCGGGATCAGGCTGATAAAAAGCAGTGCCCAGCCAAAACCTCCCAGCCGATTGGGAATATCACTGGGGAGCTGAAAAAAAACAAAGGTCACTAATGCTCCGGAAAGCAGGGGTACGTTTAATAACTGGGAAAGCACTTCTCCCAGAACCCGTATAAAACGGGATTTTTTATCATCAATTATTATTTGTAAGGAATCCATCTGGATAACCTTCCTGTTATACTAGGTCTAGTCATGTTCCTGGGCGGTGAACCGGTGTCCGGTCAAAACCGCCTTTAATGGCGATGTGTCAGCATCGCCAGCCGGGCACTCGCTCAATTATTTTGTTTTCTTTTTCTTGTCTTTCTTCTCTTTAGTATTTTTACTGGTCTTTTTGGGCTCGTCCAATACCTCCTTTTGGTATTGTTCATAGGTGATATCTTTCCAGAACTCGGCCGTGTCAATAATAAAACCAGTTACCTGTTGGGCTGCCTCTGTAGTATCCAGGGCTTCAACGCTGGGAATCAATTCTTCCCATAAGCCCCGAGCGAGTTTCCTATGCTCAGCCGTGCTGTAATAATAGGTCGCCAGCTGGCGGTAAAAATCCTGGAAGGTGTTAAAGATCAACCCGTAAACGAGATTGTCGCTGTAGGCGATCAGCATATGATGCAAGTTCCACATGCTCTGGGCGTAGACCTCGGCCTCGTCGGGCAGCTTGCCGAAACTCTCCAGAAGATCCAGGATCAAACCCGGAGCCCGGCGCACAGAGGAAGCTGTGTACTGGGGAGCCAACAGCCCCCACATTTCCAGCAGATCGGGAACCAGATTGGGCACCAGGTCAGGATCCGCCTTAAGCAGCCCGGCCAGGATATTGAGATTACCGTCTTTGAGATAATCGCGGATACGGGTGGGTTTTCCCTGCTGGATATCCAACCATCCGTCCCGGCTCAGACGCTGCATAGCCTCCCTCAGGGCAGGGCGGGCGATATCAAGTTCTTTGCTGAGGCTGCGCTCACCGGGCAGGTCGGTATTGGGTGGATATGTTCCACTGACGATGCTCTCTATCAGATGGCGCTCAGCCCGATCAGTAGCTCTTTCTTCGTTTTTCTCGCTCATGTGTTAATTCCTCCAGGAAAACAAACAACTGGTAATACCTGTTATGGGGAATATCATAACACTGGTATTACCAGTTGTCAACACCGTGCTTGTTAGATCCCGGTGTTGGGAGTTGAAGCTTGACCGAAGCTATGTCGAAGGACTCTGAGAGTAGGTTTATTTTGCTTCCCCCTCCCATGCTGGGTAGAAAGTTCTGGCTCTCTTTTTGACACGCTCAAGGGAGAGCGTCTGTCCGGAGTGTAATCGAAGGGCTCTGAGAGCTGGTGTTTTTTGATGACCGCAAACCCTCCAGCTCATTGAGCCCTTCGACAAGCTCAGTGTGAACGTAGTCGAAATGGCGCCTTACTTCTTACCCTCTTCGACTGCGGGCTTCGTCCTCCGCTCTGAGAGTTGACTTATTCGCATGAGCTGAAGCTAGTCCCAGGGGAAAGAACTCTCCAGGGTTAACTGGGTTCCAGGGCATAACAGACCACTGATTCTGTGAGTTCGAATCCTTCAGTCTGATAGAGTCGGAAAGCAGCGTGATTCTCTCCGTTAACAGAGAGGGCCACAGGGTTGAATCCTTTCTCGATCAGGAAGTTTACACCGTACCTCAAGAGATTCCGCCCTAACTCAATCCCTCTGAAATTCTTAAGAATCCCGAAAGCACCGATTTCCCCGGCTCCCAGGTTTTCAAGATCTTTCATCAGGCCGATGGTGCCGACGGGCTCCTGGTCCTTCTTCAACAGGCAGAGTCCACCCTCCAGGTAGCTTTTATCATCAAACCAGGTTTGAATATCCTCAGCAGTGGAAGGGGTGTGGCCTGCCAGCTCCTTAAATTCTTCGTTCACACAGTCCGCAAACTGGCTGATACCAACCTGGTCGGCGGGATCGAGCTGCTGGACAACGAATCCTTCAGGGAAAAGGACCTCATAAAGGTCGTCCTGTTTGCGCTCGAGCACAAATGAATAACGCTCGATCTGGAACTCCAGCTCCGAGAGGATGGAAGCAGTTTCTTCCTTTTCTTCGGGGATGAACAGGTAAACGATGTCCAGGTCCTGAATATGGGGCTGAATTGTATCCAGGAGTTTTTGGTAAGCTTCCCTGGTATTCAAAACGGAGTGGAAGATGGAAAACCGGCCTTTGTTCACACTTAAGAATCGTTTGGTTCTCATCAGGTTGACCGCTCCGACTACCCGGTCGTCCTGCTGCAATATATAAGAAGGGTGCTCTTCTGAGATCTCAAAATCACGGCCAGGCAAATAGGAACCGTCATGCTCTGACCCGTGTTCTTCGCAATACCTAACCAATAACGCTTCGGTTTCTTTGGTAGCTCTTTCAAATATTAAACTCATGATCATTTTTCCTTGATCTTTTCTTTAAAATATTGCCAGCCGGTCAGCCCTGGTGGATCAATACCAAGCTGCCCAGGCATGGTTTTGTTTTGTGCGGTGTCCATGGACATGTTAGATGACCAGGATCGTTCTCTCTGTCTGGGTATTGATCTTACTGAAATCACATGAGGTCCTTATTAAAGGTCGCTTTAAACTCTTCCACGGCTTTGGGTCCGTTGCGGGCCAGGCCGGCAAAAAAACCTTCCCGGTCATTTTCCCGATAATTAAGGCGTTCAACCTGGAAGGGTGCCAGGCGTTCGCCATTCACCCGGCGCTGGCTGACCGCTGTATAGTATTCCAGGGCGTTTTGGACACTGGTGTGATGGGTCCAATTGGATTTATAGACCGTTAACCCCGACCGGTTAAAGATCCAGGTCATGTTGGGCATGGATTCGTAAGCACGGTGGCAGGCTCCATCCAGGGCGTCTAAGTAAATGGGACGGCTGACACCCAGCTGATCCCTTAATGCCTCTGCGTGCCGAGTTTTACCCTCCATTGAGGTCAGGTGAGGGTAGATCTCTCCCGGATGGGCTTCATGGGTATAGATCAGAATAGATCCCAGGTCCTGCCGGGCATAATGCTCCGCCAGTTCATTCATGGATGGCGACGCCATCCCGCAGTAAGGTCAAGTGAAACTGCCGAACTCAACCACGGTATAAAGGTGGCTGGACCAGATCTGGCTCAGTGTGGTCTCTTCGTTATCCTCCAGTCCCCAGAGGGGAAAATCAGGATCCGGCTCTCCCAGGGCAGGACTGCCAGCGAAGTTCATCCAGGGAGTATATGTTTCAGGGCTAAATACCTCGTAGTTATACCGTCTAAGTAGGTCATTCATGATCTGCTCCTGATCTGATTTCTGGCTGGATAGTCTTATAAGCTTCCACTTCCCCTCGCTGCCAGGGCCAGGCCCCTACAGTCAGTTTCCGAATCTGGAAGAAGATCAGTGCCAGGACAAAAGACACTGCCCAACAGGACCAGGAAATCACTTGCCTGATGGCCTTAAGTGATAACATTGCCTGAGGTGTCGAGATAAGTATAGGATTTACGCAGTTCAAGCCTAATTTTTGGTGAATTCACAACCTTTGTAATGTTTAATTGAGTGAGTCCTATGTTTAAAAAAAACGGTGCATCTTTCGATGCGCCGCTTAACCAAAGCTTGGTTTGCCAAATGAATTGTATTGCTTTTAGTTTTTTACAAAAATAGTCTTCAGGTCTTGCAAACGCCAACTGCCTTCTCCGCCGACACGCACGTCACGACGCTGGAACAACTGCCAGGAGATTAAAACCAGAACCAGGTCGATGGCGATGAAAATGCCAAACCAGGTCAAGTTGAGGCCATCCTCGATGGCCGTGGCCGTCTCCAGGTAGGTCAAGGGTGAGAAATCGGCAGCCCGTTTCAATTCATCGACAACCCCTGAAAGCAGGGTGATAAAGAAACTGGCAACCACCAGCATACCGGTCAGCATGCTAGCCATGCTGCGGGCTGGCAGCAGCATACTGAAGAGCAAAGACAGGGTCATGAAGAACATCAAGATCCCAAACAGGGAAACAAATGGCAGCAGCAGTTCAAAAGCCGGGATTGTGAAATTCTCAGACCAGGTCATGGTCAACAGCAGCGAAGCCCAGGAGATCAGCAGCAAGATAATGATCACCAGGGTGTTAGCCAGGAAACGACCCCAGAAAAGAACCGTGCGGCTGACAGGGTGGGCCAGAATCAGGTCGAGGGTGCCGCCCTCTTCGTCACGGGCCAGCAGATTGGCGCCTGCCCCGGTAGCAAACAAACCGATGATCAAGGGCACAAAGGAGAAGTACTCGACATCCAGCCAGCCGATCGGGGTACTCATCGCGCCCAAATTGAATATCTCTGCCAATTCTGGCATCGTTGCTGCGTATGCATTCATCACATCCAGCATTTCATTACTGCCAACCATCATATCGTATAAAGAACCCATCATAATCGCCAGGGCGGCCAGGCCAATTCCCCAGCCGATGATCGCACCGCGAGATTTGTGTAAGGAATAACGAATTATGGTAAACATATTATTTGTCCTCCTCCCCTTTGTAGTAAGCAAGGAAAATCTCTTCCAGGCTGGTGCGCACGGTCTCAAAATCGTTGACCGGGTACTTCGCCAGAGTTTTTATCAGGGTGTCCATCTCACCTTCAACCTGCAGCAATACGCCCAGGCCATCGTCCTTGGCAATCAGCTCAACTCCTGGAAGTTTATAGAGTTCCTCGGCCTCGGTGGGCTGCTGGAAGCGGATACGCACCTGGCGCATAGAGCGGTTGAGCAAGTCAGCGGTCACAGCCACTTCGACGATCTTACCCTCTCGGATGATAGCGACCCGGTCGGCGACGGCCTGCACTTCACTGATGATATGCGAGGAGAAGAAGACCGTGGCCCCGTTATCCTGGGCTTCGGCCAGCATGCCCAGAACTTCCTGCTGCATGAGCGGGTCGAGGCTGCCGGTTGGCTCGTCGAGCAGCAGCAGTTCAGGTTTATGCATTAAGGCCTGTACCACGCCAACCTTCTGCTTATTGCCTTTCGAGAAATTTTTGATCGGGCTTCTGAGTTCCAGCTTGAGGCGTTGAGATAATTCTTCGATGAAAGCCCAGTCTGAGCGGTTGCTGCGCAAGCGGTTGAAAAAGCGAAATACCTGCCGGGCGGTCATATTCTCGTCCACGTGCAGTTCACCGGGAAGATAACCAACGCGCAGTTTGATTGCTTCAGGCTCTTTTTGTGGGTTCAGCCCCAGCACATTGATCGAGCCACCTTGCGGGCGGATTAAATCCAACATGCAGCGGATGGCGGTGGTTTTCCCTGCCCCATTGGGACCTAAGAAACCATAGACCTCGCCGCGCTTAACTTCTAGGTCTACACCACGCAAAGCATGCACCTTTCCGTAGAATTTCTCCAGGTCTTTTACCTGGATCGCAATACTATCGTTCAT
>CAYUXO010000030.1:0-10398 GCA_964448865.1 uncultured Anaerolineales bacterium | reverse complement strand
TAAGGAATCACCCCAGTGATGTCCGTTGAATAAAATCCAGGATGTGTTCAGCGATCTCTTCCCCTTTCTCTTCCTGAAGAAAATGTCCGGCGTTTTTGATCTTTATTCTGGGTTGATCTCTGGCAGTTGGGATCAGACGCCGGAAGAATATATCTCCGCCGCGAGTGACAGGATCGGAATCTGAGAACATCACTAAAACTGGTTTTTTCCAATTGGAAAGGATTTGCCTGGCGCGGTTCATGTCAGCCGCCCCGGGATCTGTTGGTTTTATGGGCACGAGCAGGGGCCATATCGCCGCACCTGCTTTATGTTTTTCTGTTGGAAATGGGGCTTCATATGCCCCAAGCTCTTCTTTTGAGATTTTCTTGGGTTCAGCCAGTCCTAACTTGATAACCCTGCTGATTGGAAGATCTGGATTCCTCTGGGTGAATTTTCGCCAGGTCATGAATGCTTTTCCCATAGGTTCTTCCCCTGTAGGAAGCCCGGTATTCATAATAACCAGGCGTTTCACACGCTCGGGGTTATTTGCTGCAACGGTTAATCCAATTAATCCACCCCAATCCTGGACTACAAAAGTAATGTCCTTTAAATCAAGGGTCTGGATGAATTCCTGCAAGGTATCTTTATGCAATTGAAATGAATATGACTCCTGATCTTCAAGTTTATCGGAGCGCCCAAAACCAATAAAATCCATGGTTATGACCCGCTGATTGACTTTCAACAGGGGGATCATTTTACGGTACAGGTAGCTCCAGGTTGGCTCACCATGAAGAAGCAGGATAGGCTCTCCTTCACCCTCGTCGATGAAATGTATCCGGAATCCGTTTATTTCCGCGTAATTTGGGGAGTAGGGAAAATCGGGAAGATCCTGGAATCTATCATCAGGCGTTCGGATGACTTTCACAACCACACTCCTTTCTGACTTTCTTGATCGAATAGGTAATCTGCTGGAAAAGAGATAACTCAGATCGGGGTATCAATAGGTGGATTTATTCTCAAAATATAGAATTTAATTTACTCATCCCGTCCTGGAACTCGATCAGTTCACCTGGGCTTGATCTAGATCAAATTATTGTTGGTCAGAATAGTGATGACCATTCATTCGATTATATTGAATGATCAAAGTTTCCAGGTAGCGAGATTTTACCTGTTTGTTGGCGAGCACTTGTTTGAGAGGAGGCAGTTTCAGAATCACTCCCAGGATTCCGGCCAGGGCCCGGTGGCTGGTTAATACCTGATTATCAAATATCAAGTTTTGCAGTTTGCCGCGCTCAATTGCCATCATCACTGCCCGATGGGTTCCATCAACAGGTGTGATCACCCGGGTTGGCCGGGATTTTAGACTGATCCCGTCAAGATCACAAGTGCGAACACACACACCGCAGCCCAGACAGAGATCTTCATTTAACCTGGCCATTTTTAATTTCGGTTGGTTGGGATCGTTGGCTGAGACCAGGGTCATAGCTTCCACCGGACAGGCGTTGACACATTTCCCACAGCCGCTGCAGACAGTTTCATCAATCACGGGGAGAAAATTGGTTGTGTGAACCGGGTTCATGATCGCAAAACGGCGGGCAGCGAGCATGGCTTCGCAGCAGCAACCGCAGCAATTGCAAATGAAGTTCACCTCGTTCCGGACATTCTCGCCGAATTGAACCAGGTTACCCTCATAAGCGGCTTGCAGCAAATCGAGGCCTTCATTGACATCCACTTCCCGGGCATGGCCGTGTCTGGTAAGGGAGGCCGCTATGTGATTAAAGGTCATGCAGATATCCTGAGGCGCGTCGCAAGCCTGATCCATATGTTCCATTTTATGGCGGCAGTAGCAGATCCCAATTCCCCGATGGGAGGCGGTTTTGATAACTTCACTGGCCCGTTCATAATCCAGCACATGAAGGGCATTTTGTTCCGAAAGGGCTGGCTCATGGACAAAAGTTCGTCCTAGTTGAGTTTCACCCTGAGTGAATAGATCCCTGATGAAATCTTCTTCTACATTCAGGTATTGATAAAATAATTCAGCCAATAGTTTTTGGTCAATATCATCCCGCACGCGCATCATCGAAAACTCGAAGAACCCTGCCATGGGAGGGGGCAGGACATAAAGTGTCTCACCATTTTGTTGTATATCCACCAGGATGGCCCGGCTTGCCAATTCATCCAGCACTTTCCGCGTCTCGGCCAGGCTCATTTTCCAGATCCGGCTGGCCCGTTCTGCCTTAAAGGGCCTGATGGGCAACCCCGCCACAAGTTCAGCCTCTCTTTCACTGAACAGGACCTCTAGGATTTTAAATAATAGTTCCGATGGAGGAGCTCCCTGGGGAAATCGATTAAGCCGATCTGATAAGCTGGTGTAACTTGTTTTGAGAGTGGTGTGGGCCATGGCGATCCTTATTTTCTTTCCAAATAGTAAGATTGGACCCGGATAAAAATGTCAGGATGAAGGGGCAAATACGCTGACTATTATGTTCTGTATTATAGAACAATATAAAGCACCCTTAGATTTGGTATACACTCGGTAGACCGGATAAATATATTAAGGACCTCCTTTGGGTAATATCACAAACTGCCGCTACCAATTCAGAGGAGCCAGTACATTGATCTCTGAATTGATCCCTTAGATAATAAGTGGGTTTTCCTTTCCAAGCAGATTTAGTCCCTGAGGGAAGACAAGCAAACACCTCTCATGCATTTTCAATTTGAGAGGTGTTCTTAATTGCGTGTCTAATTTATGAGGCGCAATTCAAACGGCGGTTGTGTTTTTTCAAGTGGTCTGAAATTGTTATCAGCTGGAAAGTGTATATCCGCGTTTCAGAACCCACATTCCTGATAATATAGCGCTGGGGTATATCGAACCGTTTTTTATTGAGCAAGGATACAATCCCAAAAAAATTTCTTGATCCTTGGGTTTGATCCAGAGGCAAAACTGCGGAATATGTCCGCCGCCCTGCAGAGCATGGAGACGTCAGGTATTTATCAAAAGAAAAATCACATAGAAGTTATTGTTGTGTCAGTTTTGCTTTTCTCTCTTTTCAGTTTGCGCTTTTCTTTGATAGTCAGTTTTGCTTTCTTTTTGGTCTCTCGACCGCCTTTATCCCTTTTCCCTTTTTCACCCATATTGACCCACCTTCATTAATAAATATGTCTGCTTCCTTTTAATCATAGCATGGAAAATACACTTCCCCACCCAATTACCCAAAAGCTTGGGCTGGTAAGCCGATCAGACTCGCACGGATAGCTTAAAACCGTCCATTGAAAGGTGTGAAGCTGTTTCGTTGGAACGTTCAGGTAAGATTCTGGAGCACTAACTTCAATTGTCATATTTTTGGGGGTTATGTAATTTGTTTTGTACTATAATATCAACGCTGTACAGAGCTAAATATAAAATTAAATTCACTTTGAGGAGAAAGAAAGTATGAATCCAATCGAAGTCCACAAGACGATCTCTCGTAATATGCTTGCGGATGGAAGTCCCATTGTTTTTGACTTGGAACGGTCCCATGATACCTATTTTGTAGATGCAATCTCCGGTCGTGAATATATTGATTTTCTTACATTTTTTGCGAGCAACGCAGTTGGCTATAATCACCCCAAACTCAAAGACCCTTCCTTTTTAGAGAAGTTAACCTTATCTGCCATTCATAAACCATCCAATAGTGATATATACACCACATTCATGGCAGAGTTTGTCCAAAAATTCAACCAGGTGGTTATGCCTGAATCCATGCCGCACCTGTTTTTGGTGAGCGGGGGTGCCCTGGCTGTGGAAAACGCTTTAAAAACAGCCTTTGATTGGAAAGTTCGGAAAAATCTGGATCAGATCAATAAAACAGTTGCATCTGAATTGGATTTCATATCCGGACTGGGGTCAAAGATCATTCACTTTAAAGAGGCTTTTCACGGCCGCTCAGGTTACACCATTTCACTGACGAATACCAGCGATCCGCGCAAGCACATGTATTTCCCGAAATTCGACTGGCCCCGGATCATCAATCCCAAATTGAGTTTTCCCACCTCTGATCAGGTCCTGGAGAGCGTCAAAAAAAATGAAGAGATCGCTCTGGCACAGATCGAAATGGCAGTTGATCAATACCGGGGTGATATTGCCGGGTTGATCATTGAACCGATCCAAGGAGAAGGCGGTGATAACCACTTCCGACCTGAGTTTATGCGTACCCTGCGTAAGCTGGCGGACAAACACGATTTTTTGCTGATCTTCGATGAGATCCAGAGCGGGATCGGAATCACCGGGAAAATGTGGGCCTATGAACATTATGGAGTAGAGCCAGACATTATAGTTTTCGGAAAGAAAACCCACGTCAGCGGCATCATTGCGGGTAAACGAATTGATGAAGTTAAGGATAATGTATTTGTTGAATCCAGCCGCATTAACAGCACCTTCGGAGGAAACCTGGTGGATATGGTTCGCTGCACCAGGATATTGGAAATAATAGAAGAAGAAAATCTGATTGAAAATGCTGCCCGCGGGGGAGAAAAAATGTTGGGTGGTTTGCAGGCCATTGCAGAGGAATCAAGAGGTGTGGTTAATAATGTTCGCGGAAAGGGCTTAATGATCGCGTTTGATCTTCCGGATCCAGAAAAACGGGATTCGATGATCGATAAGATGTTTGACAATGGTTTGCTGGGCATGAAGTCAGGCGATCGTTCGATCCGTTTCAGGGGGATGTTGGATACACCGGAAGAGACAATCGAAAAAGCTTTGGAGATCGTGGCTCAGAGCATCCCTGGGACTTAGATTTTGGTCTGATTGATAATCTTGTGAACAAAAACCGCTATTCAATAAGAATGGCGGTTTTGTTTATTCTGTGGGAGGTGTTTGACTTTTATTTCGACAGGAATACAGAGGGGGAATGGGAGAGGTATAATGCGGCTATGAATAAAAAACAGCTGACCCATATTGACCCGTCTGGAAAAGCCCGCATGGTTGATGTAGGTGACAAACCGGTTACGGATCGAATTGCCATTACCAGAGGAGAAATAATTATGTCCAGGGAGACTCTGGAGCTGATCAAAGCCGGGAATATGAAAAAAGGCGATGTTCTGACTGTGGCTCAAATTGCCGGAATCAATGCGGCAAAAAAAACCTCCGAGTTGATCCCCCTCTGCCATCCCCTCCAGCTGAATTCAATCAAGATCGATTTTAAACTGGATGATAATCTTCCTGGTGTGGTCATACAGGCTGAAGTAAAGACAAGTGGAAAGACCGGTGTGGAGATGGAAGCTCTGACAGCGGTTTCGGTGGCAGCGTTGACCATTTATGATATGGCGAAATCAGTAGAAAAAACAATGCGCATCCAGAATATTTACTTGGTCGAGAAAAGGGGAGGAAAATCAGGTGATTTTTACAACGATCAGGTGAGTGAAAAATGAATGAATTTCCCACCATCTTTTCCTTGACTGAGGAGGAAATTGATATTAACCAGGTGGTCCGGGAGATCACCTTGCCAACCACTGGCGCAGCCGTTGTCTTTACGGGTATGGTCCGGGCAGAAACCGTCCGAACGGAGCGCCAGACGGATTATCTGGAATATGAGGCCTATGAGCCCATGGCCCTCGATAAACTCAAGCAGGTGGCAGAGGAAATTCGCCAAAAGTGGCCCACTGTGGCGGGTATCGGTATCGCCCACAGGATCGGTGTGCTGTATCCCGGAACACCGACCGTTTTAATTGCCTGCACCGCAGCCCATCGTGATACGGGTGTTTTTGAAGCAGCCCGCTATGGCATTGACCGCTTGAAAGAGATCGTCCCGATCTGGAAGAAGGAAGTTGGGTCAGACGGCCAGGAATGGATCGAAGGGTCCTACAGGCCCGAACCCGGTGAGTAAAAGCGGCCAGCGCTCCCTGATCAAAATATATGCAGGGCCGAGGCTTTAAAGGCGATGTATACTTCGCTATCAACCGCCAGGGAAAACTCTTCAGCTGAACTTTGGGTGATAAGGACCACTAGATCCAGATCCTTGCCGTCCTGGTTTGGAGAGGGTAAACGAACAGTGATATAGCTGACAGGGCCCCGATCTGAGATCTGGATGATTTTTCCCTGGAAGTTATTCCGGGCACTGGATTTCAATGGCTGGATGGATAACAGTATATCTTCTGGGCGTATTGAAGCCCTGACAGTTCCTTCCAATTTGCTGATAGAGGCGAATTCGAAACCGTTTAAATTAAAGAGTCCACTGCCATCCCTCTCCACGAAATGCCGGCCGCGAAAAATATTCCTCACCCCTACAAAACGAGCGATCTGTTCATTAATAGGCTGTCGAAAGATCTCCCGGGGAGTTCCAACCTGGATGATCTTCCCATCGATGATCACTCCGATCCGATCCGCCAGAGCCACCGCGATCTCAAAATCGTGGGTGATATGCAGGATGGTTGTCCCCAATTCCTGATGGACCCGCCTGAGTTCGTGTTGGACTTGTTCCTGTGTTTCCGGGTCGAGGGAACTGAGGGGTTCATCAAACAGCAATATACTGGGATTGATGATTAGAGCCCGGGCCAGGGCCACCCGCTGCTGTTCGCCACCGCTCAGCGAAGCGGGTTTCCTGTCCAGCAAGTGCGAGACCTGGAGCAGGGAACTGATCTCATCAACCTTCTTTTTGACAGCTGCTTGTTTGAACTTTCGTCTCCCACCAATGGCCTGTTGGATCCGGAAAGGTCTATTAGACAGGGAATGGTCAGAATTCTCTTCCGTTTCGACCTGGATCCTATTTCCCAGACCGAAGGAAATATTCTCTTCAACAGTCAAGTGGGGGAATAGCGCGTAGTCCTGGTAGACAAAACCAACTTTCCTGAGCTCAGGAGAGCTGTCCGTGACATCGATACCTTCCAGGTGGATCGTTCCTGAGACGGGCGAAATGATGCCAGCGACTGCCTCCAGAAGCACTGTCTTTCCAGCTCCTGTTGGACCCAAAAGGATAAAATATTCACCATTTTGAACTTCGAGATCCAGATTGGAGATCAAAAAATCATCCAGTTGAACTGTGAGATCCTTGATCTTGAGCTGGGGGGTTTTTTTCATGATTTCCCCCTTTCCTGGCTGAGAGTGCGCAAGATAACAAAGACCAGCATGCTGATCAAGATCACCAGTCCGGCTACTGGAAGGGAATATTCCAATCCAAAGGATTGGAAACGCTCAAATAATAATACCGGGGCAATCATGGGATGGTAAGTCAAGATCACAACAGCTCCAAATTCACTGATGCCGCGGGACCACATCATGATCAATCCAGAGAGAATACTTCGCCAGGCCATTGGAAAGGATATTTTCCAGAAGGCACCCCAGGCTGAGGATCCCAGGGTTCGGGCCACATATTCCAGGCGGGGATCAACAGATTCAAAACCTTCCCGGGCTGCATCCACTAAAAACGGAACGCTGACAAATAACATGGCAGCAACCACGCCTGGCGCTGCTGAAACGAATTTCAGCCCCAGGACTTCAAAACCACGCCCCAGGGGGGATTGGCGGCCAAGGGCCATCAATAAAGCGATCCCGGCAGCTGAATGAGGAATGACAATGGGCAGATCGATCACTCCCTCAACCAGGCGTTTCCCGGGGAATTCATTCCTGGCCAGCAGGTATGCCAGGGGTATTCCTGTCACCAAGCCAATAACCGTGGCGATCAACGAACTTGAGAATGTAAACAGGATCGATTGCTGGACCTGTTTGTCCAGGATCGTGTCCCACAATATTGCTGGTGATGAGCCGGTAAAAGTGAGGGTGATCGGATATCCGATGAAGAATACCAGCACAACAGCCAAAATGATAAAAACTGAGTTAAAATGACGTTTTCGGATCATAACTATTGCCTTGATAGGCCGTTAATCATCAAGCGCACCAACCAGATACTTAATTCCAGCGGGAAGAATTCCTGACTGGGATGATAATGGCGGCACCAGGGTTAATTGGCCCTGTTCCTCCAGGATCTTTCTACCCTCAGCGCTGAATAAAAAGATCAAGAATTCTTCAGCCAGACCCGGGTTGGGAGCAGAGGAAGGGATGGTCACGCCATAAATGATTGCTTCACCCCGGCGGGTGATCAGATCGCCGGGTTCGTCACCATCCAGCTGGACTTCAGCCTGAAGGTAATAATCTCCAAAAGCAGGATCGCTCAAATTTATCTCATCAGGCAATCCGATATATTTCAGACCATGTTGGACTGCAATCGATAGGTAGCTGAAGGCATAATCTAAATTGCCTGTTTGCAGCAGAGCTAGCAGGTCGGTTTCTTTGGGGCGGATGTTCTCAGGAGGAGAGGCTTCTTCAAGGTGGCTGGCCAGGCCGGGAGATTGGTAATAAATCTCAGCCAGCTGCCAGACCATCAGGGTGCGGTAGCCATTGGGGTCTGCCTGGGGATTGGAGCGGCCGACCCTGGTATCCTCCCGGAGAAGGACTTCATACCAATTCTCCCCATTGATCTCATCTGCGTAGGCTGCTTTTTCTGTGAAGGTAACAACCATGGAGTTCCGGGCAAACTGCACATTCCAGGCTGCGAACTCAGGGATCAGCAAGGTGTTGATCACTTGATAATCTGCAACCATGACCAAGTCTGCCTCACGCTTGAGCTCGCTGACTTTGCGGGCTGTGGTTCGGCTGCCGGCAGCTTCGGTTTGGATATCAACCAGGGGATGAAGCTCCTTAAATTCTGCTGAGAGTTTTGCCACAGGGACTGTCAGGCTTCCCGCATGGAAGATGATCAAATTCCCTTCCAGTCCATTGGCAGGAAGCGAGCTGTTGGATTGCTGACAGCCAGCCAGGAACGAGATTGCCAGCAGGGTTGTGAGCCCGAACCCTGCCCGATTGATTTTAAATAATAAAGCCAATTATTGAGCCCTGTATCTGATAAAAAAAGTTCTCTGACTTCTAAAATTGCTGTATTCCATGATCAGTGATCATCCCCCGATATAAGACATCTCTACTCTTTTTGTGTCCCCAGATCCTTCCTGGGACCGAACCTCGGAGTAGTTATCCGTGCGGCGATGCCAGAGGGAGGCTACGAAATCCGCCAGGTCCTGATCTGAAGCGCCTCCCCGCAGAAGTGATTTTATATTATGGCCTGCATTTCCAAACAGGCAGGTAAATAACTCGCCAACCGCCGATAATCGAAGCCGGGTGCAGTCACCGCAGAACGGATCGGTCACAGAAGCGATCAGGCCGATTTCACCTTTTCCATCAGCATACTTCCAGCGTTTGGCCACATCACTGGGAAGGTCCGGATCAACAGCTTCCAGGGGATAAACTTGATGGATCCGTTCCAGGATTTCTTTGGCTGGGATCACGTCGTCCATTTTCCAGCCATTGGTGGAGCCGACATCCATATACTCGATGAACCTCAAAGTATGCCCCTGCTCCCGGAAATATTCTGCCATGGGCAGGATGCTGTCCCCGTTAACGCCGCGTTTTACTACCATGTTGATCTTGATCGGGCGCAAATCATATTCCTCGGCTGCCCGGATCCCATCCAGCACTTTCTCGACTGGGAAGCTAACATCATTCATAGCCATGAAAACCTCGTCCTCCAGGGAATCGAGGCTGACCGTCACCCGGTCCAATCCATTCTCTTTCAGTTTTTGTGCTTTTTGGGGCAGGAGAGAGCCATTGGTTGTCATGGCGATCTCAAGTTCAGGATGGCCCTGACGCAATTTGCTGATCAGAACCTCAAGGTCTTTCCTGACCAGCGGTTCTCCACCTGTGATGCGAACTTTATTTAACCCATAAGGAGCCACCACGTTTACAAACCTGGCGATCTCTTCAAATGTTAACAGTTCAGCATGGGGAAGGAAATTGTAATCTTTGCCAAAAATATCTTTCGGCATGCAATATTGACATCGAAAATTGCACCGATCTGTGACTGAGATCCTGAGGTCCATCAATGGCCGCTCAAGAGCATCAAGAAGATTTTCTGTCATAGTTTTCAACCATTAAATAGGTGCTGTGTGAGTAGAGTTGAAAGGAATAATCAGGGTGATACTATACCAGACGTTCTGTTTATATGCCAGTCTTACCTGTCTGAAAAACCCTTTCAGGACTGAATTTGTCCATGAAAATGTTTGGCGGGTGAATTATCCGAGAAATTAGAAAATCTGGTAAATAGAAATAATCGCCCTTTAAAGTGAAGAGCGATTATTGTGGGCGATTTTGGACTCGAATACCAGAAAGGCAATCAAAAAACGAGTCCTATCAATACCGTATTGATCTGCCACATCAATCAAAGTTAGTACACCAGTGTATCTGCCAGGTATAATTCCCGCCAAATCAAATAAACCTGAAAACCTAACTCTACATCATCAAGATTCAGATCAAAGAAAACACATTCTGTATCAAAGTCTGAAGGGCAACTGTGGAGCAGGGAGAAATAGTGTCCAGTGAATTTAACTTTTCCTCCT
>CAYUXO010000029.1:0-27670 GCA_964448865.1 uncultured Anaerolineales bacterium | reverse complement strand
GATTCTGCTGTTCTTTTTCGATCAGATCGCGGTAGAGAGAGTTAGAGATTTTCCAGTTTTCTTTTTCAAAAATCCGTTTTCCTTCTTCAGGGGTAAGGGGAAGCGTCAAGCTGCCCATCTGCTCAAAGAATCGAGGGATACCCAGAGGCATAACCCCAAGCTCAGCCAGCAAATCACCTCGCCTAAGAATTTCTTGTGCCGGTCCTAATTCCGCCAGCTTGCCATCTCGCATCAAAGCAATCCGGTCCGCATCCAAGACTTCTTCCGTATCATGCTCAACCACGATCAGGGTCATATCCTCCCGCTGGCGGAGTTTATTGGTTATCTCGTACACTCCTTGTTTGCTGATGGGGTCCAGATCTGTTGTGGCTTCATCCATTACCAGGATATTGGGCTCCATAGCCAACACCGATGCAATGGCTAATTTTTGTTTTTGTCCTCCAGACAGAGTGGCCGGAGAACGCCTTCGGAATTCTTCCAAGCCAACGAATTCTAAGTTTTCTTGAATACGCCGTTTGATTTCTTCCCGATCAATAGCAAAATTTTCCGGTCCAAAAGCTACCTCAAGTTCTACATTGGTAGAGAATAACTGGGCTTCAAAATCTTGGAATACAATGCCAACATCCTCTGCTAATTCCGGGACCTTGTGATCCTTGGTGTTCTTGCCCCAGACAAAAACGTCCCCTTTCATAGGTCCTTTTGTATAATGAGGAATAAGACCATTAAAGAAAGAGACCAGGGTGCTCTTTCCGGTTTCATTGGCCCCCATAATAACCAGAAATTCGCCCTCCTCAATATCAAGGGAGAAACCATCAATCACCAGTTCCTTTTTATCCCGGTATCGAAATCGAAGGTCTTTGATCGAAATTGCTATATCCGTCATTGCTACTCCTGATCTAATTTATTGAAAATTCCCCTGAAAAAAAAATTCTTTCCATTGTTGCATCCCAAATAATTTGATCTTTTTCCACCGCCTCGGATATATTCCGCATTGCCAGACCTATAAACAGTGCGTGAGTTAAGGCATATTGAGCAATCCGTGAGGCGATGGTCTCAATCCGGTTTTCATGAGAGACAGACAAGAGAACTACATCCGCGTATCGGGTCAGTTTTGAGCTGGAATTCCCAGTGATGACAATTACAGAACAGCCCTTGGTTTTCGCCAGGGCTGTGGTCTTCAAGGGGTCCGTTGAATCTCCTGTTTGGGAAATCACAATTACCAGATCCCGGGATGATAACAGAGCGCTCTCCATTAGCTGCAGATACGAATCGGTCTGTACCTTGCAATTTAAACCCAGCCTGAAAAAACGATTATACATTTCATGTGCAATTGGACCGGATGTGCCAACCCCCATGATTAAGATTTTTTCAGCCCCGGATATCAGCTCAATAGCCCGTTCGAATTGTTCTTCATCAAGTACAGCACGTGTATCTCTAATGGCTTGGATGCTGTTTTGGAATACCTTTTTTGCAAGAACTCCAGGGGAGTCTTCTATTTTAACTTCATCTATAATTTGCTCAACAGGAATTGGAAGAGCCCGAGTGAGATCAATTTTAAATTCAAGCCAGCGTTTATATCCCAAAGATCTGCAAAACCGCAGAACACTGGCATCACTAACCCCACATTCAGCAGCAACATCGGCTAATGTCATCCGAATCGTCCCAGGTTTACCTTCCAGGATATAATTCGCCACTTTCTTTTCTGAAGGGGTAAACGAAGAATAATACCCCCTGATGACTGACCCCATATCAAAAACACTGGATTCGGTTCGAGTCATATATAGTTGTCGTAGTACTACTTATGTAAATAGGAGTTTGTTGTAGATATTCTACATTTTACTCAAAGATAGTAGAGTTGTCAAGTTGGAGATAAAATAATGAATGGCTGACAAGGGTGAATAGATACTAAGACCCATCCTTGATCCGTTCTAGAAAATCAGGGCTGTTTAAATGCCTTTCCAGGGTGTGGGTCAGGTAGTACCGGATAATATTCTCAATCTCTTCTAAAATTTCCGGTTGAATATTCAGAACTAACAGGCTTTGCAAGCTGGACCGTTGGAAGTGTCTCAGGTATTTTAATGTTCTAGCTGATATGGGTCTGACTGCCCCTCCCTTTAGACCAGTAATACAATCCGGACAGATAACTCCACCCAATTCACCTGAGAGGAATTGGTTTTGTTCAATAATTATTCCTCCGCATTCCACGCAGTTGAACAACTCCGGGCGGAATCCAACCAGGTCCAGCAGATGGAGTTCATAATAATGGATCACAATGGAAGGATTATCACCCCGATTAAGAGATTCCAGGGTCGCTAAAAGAAGATTAAAAAGTTTGAGATTGCTTCCCTCTTCATAGGTGATAGCATCAACTAATTCGACCACATAAGACCCCCTGCCAATCCCGGGAAGGCTCTTTCTTAAGTCATCGTAAGACTCAATATTTTCAGCCTGGGTTATTATATGTAAATTTCTCCCGCGGGAGATCAAGAAAGAGGAGCGCATGAATAGTTCAATATGGCCTGAAATTTTGGAGCTCGGTTTGCGTGATCCTTTGGCAATACAGGAAATCCGGCCCAGTTTTCTGGAAAACAAGACTAGGATGCGGTCTGCTTCTCCAAAATCCTTGCGCCGCAGAATAAAACCTTCAGTGCGGATTGAACGTTCCCGGCTTGACATATGAGAGGGGCAATCATTTCCGAGATATTTACTAACTCCCGGTTGATGTGAATTAAAAGTACCTGATGGTACTCAGGAATAGACTTCTTTTTTCAGTTCTGCGATGTATGGCAGGGTCCGGTGAGTATCTGCATAATCCAACCCATATCCAACCACCCAGACATCCGGCAAGTCAAACCCCACATAGTCCAGGGGGACTTCAAGACTGTCCCTGTTCTTTTTGAACAGGGAACAGGTTTTGAGGGATGCCGGGTTGCGTCCTTTCAAAGTCTGGTAAAGATAGTTCATAGTGTACCCGCTGTCCACGATATCCTCTATCACAATAACATGCTGGTTGATGATTGGTTTCCTTAAATCCATGATCAACCGGACAGCACCTTCAGAAACAGCCGTGTCCCCATAACTTGAGATGGACATGAAATCCACGCTGTGGGGTATAGTTAATTTTCGGGAAAGATCTGCTGCGAATATGAAAGCCCCTTTCAGTATGCCAACTAACACAACTTGACCGGTGTCCTTATAATCCTGATTAATTTCTACTGCTAATTCAGCTACCCGTTTTTTGATCTCATCTTCCGAAATCAATATGCGTTCAATGTCTGGGTGGAGCTCTGCCATCCGGCATCCTCCTGGATTGTTTAATTTCCAGTTATTATTATACCTTTGGAATTAAATTAGGCGGTTTTTCCACTCGGAGAGCGATCCAGTTTTCTTCCTGGATTTGTTTCCTGACGATTAATAATTTATTTTTAAGCAAGTCCAACATTCCCGGAAGCTGTTCCTTTAATATGCCGGAGAGCAGCAGGGTTCCTCCTGGGCATATAACATCAGCCAACCCCTTATCGAACAATTTACTCAGGACAGGAGCAATGATATTGGCAGTCACCAGGGGAGCTTGGGTCAATCCATATTTACCGTTTAAGATTTCTTCCACTGAACCCAATTGAAAGTCAACCTGGTTGATGACTTGATTCTGATCGGCGTTGGCAACTGATACCCTGACAGCCTCGGGGTCATTGTCCACCCCCAGTACTCGATTGACACCCAGTTTGCAGCCGGCAATAGACAAAATACCAGAGCCAGAGCCAATGTCTATCATTTTTTGAACCGGCACCTCGGCCAATAAGCTTTCCAGGAGAATCAGGGATAGCTGTGTCGTGGGATGTGTACCGGAACCAAAAGCCATACCGGGGTCCATATTAATTTCCAGACGTTCAGGTTGAGGATTTTCTAACCAGGTAGGAACTATGATCAATCTCAAACCAAGCGGAATAGGAACATATCTTTCCTGCCAGGCTGTGGCCCAAGATCGATTTTTCAAGGGCTTAAAAACTGGAGCTGGAAGGGATATTTCAGATGAAAGTTCCAGAAGGGCCGAGATAATAGAAGCTCGCAAGTTATCTATTTGATCATTTATTGGCAAATAGCCATAGATCCTGACAGGAACCATCACAAGAACCAGCTCATGGGGGAACACCCCGTCATAAATGCGCTCAGTAACCAGACCAGAAGGCATAATCCCTGTCAATTGGTTAATAACTTTTTCAACCTGGTCTTGTTCTACAATCAAGCTGAACTCCAGCCATTGTTTTTCTTGGTTCTTATTTGCCATAAGATATTAAAAAGTGCAAATCACGGCCAGAGCTGGCAGAATTGCACTTGAATATTCCTGCATAGAATGATTGGTTCTATCCACCCAGGACATTTTTTAACCTGTCCAGAAAACCTTTTTCCTGGGGAAGGACTTTGCTGTCCATCTTGTCAGCAAGTTTTTCAAACAGTTCCCGCTCTTCAACGTCCAACCTCTTGGGAATAGTCACATTAACGATCACCAGTTGATCACCTCTGGAATTACTTCTCAGATGGGGCACTCCCCTGGCTCTCATGCGGATAATCTTGCCAGGCTGGGTTCCTGCAGGGATTTTTAGTTTTACGTCTCCATCTACTGTGGGCACCTGGACTTCAGCTCCCAGAGTAGCCTGGGCGATATTTATATTCAAATCGAGCAATATATCATTATCTCTTCGGCGGAAATATTTATGCGGCCTGACTCGCACGAAGATGTATAAATCTCCAGGGGGACCGTTATTTACTCCTGGCTGCCCCTCCCCTGCCAACCTGATTCGTGTTCCATCATCAACACCAGCCGGGATACTTATTTTCTTTCTGCGAGTATTCCTCTTCAGCCCCCGACCCTGGCAGGTTGGACAGTGCGATTCAATCACTTTGCCCTTCCCGCCGCAAACCGGACAGGAAGTTACCTGGACCATAGCTCCCAGCAGCGTCTGACGGGTTTGTCTGACTTCTCCGCGTCCCTGGCATTCAGGGCATGTCTTGGGAGATGTCCCTGGTTTTGCGCCGCTGCCGGAACAAGTGTCACAGGTTTCATCTTTTGTGACATCAATTTCTTTATCAGCCCCAAAGACTGCTTCTTTAAATGTGATCGTTGCCTGGTACTGTAGATCAGCGCCCCTACGGGGAGCGTTTCTACTTGCAGTTCTGGATCGCCCGCCAAAACCTCCAAAACCGAACATATCACTGAAGATATCCGCAAAATCAGTGAAATCGACAGTCTCAAATCCGGGTCCTCCACCAGGACCTCTTACACCTTGATGGCCAAAACGGTCATAGGCAGCTCTTTTATCAACATCAGAAAGAACACCGTAAGCCTCATTGATCTCTTTAAATTTTTCTTCAGCATCAGGAGCATCGCTGACATCCGGGTGATACTTACGAGCTAGATTTCTGAACGCTGATTTCAGGTCACTCTCAGATGCGTCCCGGGAGACCCCCAGCACCTCATAATAATCTCGTTTTGCCATAGTCGTTTCCGTTTTTCCTCTGCTAGCGAGGACATACTTACCAGATACTCAAAATCCGGGGAGTTGATAAAAAACCCACTCCCCGGTTTTGGTTTTTCGTAATTAGGGCAAATTATACGTCTTCAAATTCGCCTTCAACTACATCTCCATCATCTCCACCTTCTTCGCCATCAGTATCCGGAGCAGCTCCGGGCATGCCCTGACCGGCATCATCTGATGCCTGGTAGGCAGCTTCACCGACTTTCTGGAGTGACATGGATAACGAGTCTGTCAATTCTTTCAAGTGGGCAGTGTCAATGGTATCTTTCTCCATTTCAGTTTTGATTTCTGCCACTTTAGCTTCAACTTCTGTTTTGATATCTGCCGGGACTTTGTCACCCAGATCCCGGAGAGTTTTATCGGCCGAGTAAGCCAGAGTATCAGCGTTATTGCGGGTTTCAATCTGTTCTTTGTTAGTTCGATCTTCATCCGCGTGCTGTTCAGCTTCATGCCGCATCTGCTCAATTTCATCATCACTTAATCCTGAACTAGCTGTGATCGTGATGTTCTGGGTCTTTCCAGTAGCTTTATCTTTTGCGGTCACTTTTAGGATGCCATTGGCATCAATGTCGAAAGTTACCTCGACCTGGGGAATTCCCCGCGGGGAGGGAGGAATGCCATCCAGGATGAATCTTCCAAGGGACTTATTATCGGGTGCCATGGTCCGTTCTCCCTGAAGCACATGGATCTCGACCTGGGATTGATTATCGCTGGCCGTTGAAAAAGTCTGTGCTTCCCTGGCTGGAATGGTTGTATTGCGCTCAATCAAGGGCGTTGCAACACCACCAAGAGTCTCTACTGAAAGAGTCAGGGGGGTCACATCCAAGAGCAGTAGATCATCAACTTCACCGCCCAGAACACCAGCTTGAATGGCTGCGCCGATAGCGACCACTTCATCGGGATTCACCCCCCGGTGAGGTGGTTTTCCAAAGAGTTTGGCAACGGCTTCCTGTACAGCAGGCATGCGGGTCATACCGCCTACCAGCACGACCTCGTCTATATCTGAGGGGGAAAGCCCGGCATCATCTAATGCTTGTTTTACTGGCTTCATCGATTTTTCAATCAGGTCTCCGGTCAGCTGTTCAAGTTTTGAGCGTGTAAATTTCTTTACCAGGTGTTTCGGGCCTGAAGCATCAGCTGTGATGTAAGGTAAATTTATCTCTGTTTGCTGCATAGTTGAAAGTTCGATTTTTGCCTTTTCTGCAGCTTCTCTTAGTCGTTGAAGAGCCTGGCGCTGTTCCCGCAGATCAATGCCTTCATCTTTCTTAAATTCATCTGCCAGATAATCAATGATCCGCTGATCGAAATCGTCACCACCCAGGAACGTATCACCGCTTGTCGAGCGTACCTGGAATACCCCTTCTCCTACATCAAGGACAGAAATATCAAAGGTTCCCCCGCCCAGGTCATAAACCGCGATGACCTCATTTTGTTTTTTATCCAAGCCGTAGGCCAGGGATGAAGCAGTAGGCTCATTGATGATTCTCAGCACTTCCAAGCCGGCAATTTTCCCTGCGTCTTTGGTAGCGTTCCTCTGACTATCATTAAAATAAGCCGGGACTGTGATCACAGCTTGAGTGACTGGTTCGCCCAGATAATCTTCAGCATCTGCCTTGATTTTGGCAAGGATCATCGCAGAGATTTCTGGCGGAGAATATTCTTTTTCATCCATCACAACCCGGACATCACCATTGGGAGCTTCCTTCATCTCGTAGGAAACCATTTTTCTGGCTCGCTCAATTGGAGCAGAGGAAAATTTCCCTCCCATGAACCTCTTAATAGAGGTTATAGTGTTCTCCGGGTTTACGACAGCCTGGTTCCTGGCTGGTCGCCCCACCAAACGTTCATGATTTTTGTTCATCGCCACAACAGATGGAACCAAGCGGTCCCCTTCAGCAGATGGAATAATTGTGGGTTCTCCGCCTTCCATTACTGCTACAGCAGAATTTGTTGTTCCTAAGTCAATTCCTATTATTTTCGACATTATTTTCCTCCGTATTTTCTTGATTCTGTTTTGTCAGATAATTTCAATTTTAGGCAGCTACCCTTACTTGGGCAGGTCGCAGCACTTTGTCACCAATCCAATATCCTTCTTGCATTACTTCAATGATTTGTCCGCTTTCATGCTCTTCGCTTTCTTCTTTCATTATTGCTTCATGAATGTTTGGGTCAAATTCCTGACCAAGAGCATCCATCGGTCTTATTCCTTCTGATTCGAGTCTGCTAATTAGTTTTTGAAAAATAATCTCAATGCCAGTTGCCCAAATATCATCCTCACCGCCAGTGGGATTTTTTTCAAGAGCTCGTTCTAGATCATCCGCGATGTCAAGATATAGTTTGATCACTTCCCCCCGGGCTGCCTGATGGATCTGAGCCTGTTCACGTAATATCCTTTTTTTATAGTTGGCAAATTCTGCCCTTGATCTTTGCCAACCATCCAGGTATTCTTCCGTTTTTGCTTCCATTTCCTCCAGCGATATCTTGAGATCTTCCAGTTGATCAACCAGATCCAAATCTTCACCGATTTCTTGCGGGTCACCACTCAAATCCTGATCTCCCTGCACGGTTTCGTCTTTGGGATCAGTGATTTCTTGCTCGCTGGACATGACCTCTTCATCTCTGATTTCTAGGTTTTCTTTGGGTTCCTTTTTGTTTTTCATTCCTGTTATATCTCCCTCACTATCAAATTCAACTGATCATGGATTCTGAGATCAATTCGCTGATTAAGTCCGATACAAAACGCACTGTTGAAACTCCCCGACCGTAGGACATTCGCAAAGGTCCCAATATTCCAACAGCTCCCATTGCATGATCCTTGGAACCATAACTGGCAATAATTAACGAACAATCACCCAGCTGCTCCCAGGTATCTTCACCACCAATAATCACATGAACGCCCGGGGCATCACTCTCAAAAACTGTTCTCGAAAGTAAATCGTCCAACATCACCGGGTCTTCAAATATTTCCAGGGTTTGTTTGGCTTTCTCCGGTTCCGAAAACTCCGGCTCCGAGAGCATATTTGCCAATCCATCCCGATAAACATCTCCGGACGATACCATTTCCGTACTCTTGATAATTTGAGTTATCGCCCCAAATATTTCTTTGTCGGGGTTCTCTTTTATCCCGGGCTGTATTTCTTCCAACTCGCTGGCATCCATGCCTCCTGCCAGATCATTGATTCTCTCAGCAAGGCCAGATAGATCTATCTGGCTGAGTATTTCTTCCAGGACCAGCGTTTGTTGATGGACTTCTCCACTGACCAATACCACCACCAGGAGAACCTGCCTGCCCCGTGTTGATAAAAGAGCTATGTGTTTAAACCGGGCCTGTTCAGTGTGAAGGGGAGTGACCAATGAAGCTGCATGACTGTGCTGCGCCAGCACTGAAGCTGATAATGTCAACCATTCATCCACGTCATTCCGGGCTTGGTAAAACTGGTGCCGGATCATTTCCTGAATATGCTGGGGCAGCTGGTCTTCACCCATTAATCTCTGAACATAATATCGATAACCGTTTTTAGTGGGGATCCGCCCCGCAGATGTGTAGGGTTGATATAAAAATCCTTTCCCCTCCAGGACCGCCATCTCGTTTCTGGCGGTTGCCGGACTGAAATCAAGCTGAAAATGGCTGACCAAACGACCAGAACTGATTGGTTCAGCAGTCTCAACATAATCACGAACCAGGAGAGCCAAAATTAGTTTTTGCCTTTCAGATAATCTCGCCATATTCATTTTTAGCACTCTCAATACGAGACTGCTAAATCGAAATAAGTCTAACATGGTGGTTATTAGCAGTCAAGAAAAGAGAATGCTAAACGAGGTTTTCTAACGGGATGTTAATAATGAGATTAGCAGGATTTGCCGTTCATCCAGCTCATTGAGCCCTTCGGCAAGCTCAGGGCAGGCTGTAGTCGAAGAGGGGAAATTTGTGAAAACGCCATTTCGACTGCGATCAAGCCTGCGGCTTTCTCTCCACTCAATGAGCTAAAGTATTTGTGGTCATCAAAGACCAGGCTTAGAACTTTTCCCGATAAATCGGGCTTACCAGTCAGAAATAAATAACCCCCTGTCAGTGTGGGGTGCACCCTAAAAAGTGGACAAATAAATAAAGACTTCTCGGAGTTACTTATACAAACTGACGTCTTAGTTCAGTAGGCGTCAGTTTTGTTCTAGCTAAAGTTTGACTACCTGTCTTGGCTCAGTTCAAGGATTGAAATCCTCAGTGGGGACATCCCTCAGAAATCAAGGGATGTCCGATCGTCGATCCTTCGACTTCTCTCAGGACAGGTCTGGATCGACGTTGATGCTACTGGCGATCAATAAGATCAGGAGAATAATTACGTCCCTGGTCAGGGACGTTTGGTCTGAGCAAAGGCGAAGACCCTTCTGAGGACTTCAGTCCCTGATGAAAGATATGCAAACACCTCTCATTTTGTTATCTTTACGAGAGGTGTCTTTATTATTGTTTCGTATTTTTGGGGTTCAGGTATCAAGGGGCTCAGGGTGAACGCAGTCGAAATAGAATTTAATAATCATTCCCCCTCTTTCTTCAATTCCTCAAGATAAGTTCGATCCTCTTCAGATAAATCAAATTTTCCCAGCATCTCTGGCCTTCTTTCAAGCGTTCGCTTTAGAGCCTGGTTCCTGCGCCAGCGATTGATCCGGGCATGATGTCCTGAACGCAATATCTCCGGCACAATCCAATCCCGGAAATTTTCTGGCCGGGTGTAATGCGGATGTTCTAATAATCCACTGGCATGGGAATCTTTGGCCGCTGCTTCTGGATCTCCCAATACACCGGGAATGAGCCTGGTCAGGGTATCAATCAAAACCAGGGCAGGCAGTTCCCCACCAGTGAGAACATAATCACCAATAGAGATTTCCCGCGAAACCAGATGTTCCCGCACCCGCTCATCAATTCCTTCATAATGGCCAGCAATTATAGCTAATCGCGGATGCCCTGCCAAATCCTGGGCTATCTGCTGATCCAGCAACTCTCCTTGTGGTGTCATTAAAATAACCGGGCAATCTGACGGAGAGCCAAGAATGCTCTCAACTGCAGCAAAAATGGGCTCTGGTTTCATCACCATACCCCCTCCCCCGCCATAAGGAGGCTCATCAGTAACCTGGTGTTTATCAGTTGCCCAATCCCTAATATTGTGAGTATAAACCTCAAGATGGCCCATTTCCTGGGCCCTTTTAAGGATGCTGGAGTTCAGATAGGAAGGAAATACTTCCGGAAACAGGGAAAAAACATCGAAACGCATGGTCCCATTCTAGCTGAGAGGGGATAGTTATGCAAGTGTTGAACAATCATCCTGAAGAATGGTTTTCAAGGACTTTACCCAGTGATCCTTGACGCATTTTTTACGACAGTGGTAATATGTGCCCATGTATCTCAATGGAAGCAGCTGGAAAATGACCAAAAAACCCCGCAGGAGAGCCAATCCCTGGCGGATTATTTTCCTCCTGGTGTTAATTGGCTTGATTATCTACTTTAATCAAACCGTGGGGCCAGAGATTAAACCCCTTTTTATTCCCACGGTAACACCAACAGAAAATCCGGAAATATTTGTTAACAGGGCTCAGGCTCTTTTCGAAGAAGGAAAATTAAGTCAGTCTATCGAAGCCTACCGGGAAGCCATAATTGCCAATCCAGAGGATTCGTCTCTATATGTATCTCTGGCCCGGGTACAAATCCTGGCCGGAAAACCTGAAGCTGCTTTAGAAAATTCCGAGCTTGCACTGCTGCGAAATCCTGACAATCCCCTGGGGTATGTGATGAAAGCCTGGGCTTTAGATTTTTTGGGTGATTTCATTGGTGCAGAAATATCCATCGAACGCGCTATCTCGCTGGCGGAAAAAAACCCCTTAGCCCATGCGGTTTACGCTGAGATCCTGATTGACACCCAGAACTATGAACTGGCATCTATAGAATCGCTCAGGGCGCTTGAGTTAGGTCCAAACTTGTTAGAAACCCATCGAGCCCGGGGATATGTGCTCTATTGGACGGGAAATTTCAGGGAAGCCATCAGGGAATATCAAAGCGCTCTGAACATCAATAACGCCATCCCTAACCTTCACCTCATGCTGGGGTATAGTTATTATGCGAATCAGGAGAATGACAAAGCTGTTACATCATTCAGTCAGGCTAATGCCCTCAACCCCACAGACCCAACACCAGATTATGAAATATCTCGTATTTACCTGCTGGATGGGATTTATAATAAGGCCATTCAGTATGGAGAACTAGCTGTCAAAGATGCTCCGGAAAATCCTCTCATGCAGGGAAATCTAGGGTACTTGTATTTCAGAAACCGGGATTACGACCAGGCATTGATATATTTATCCCTGGCAGTTCGCGGAGGCATAACTGAGAATGGCGATATAGTCGAAGGAGAACCTCTTTCTTACAAACCCAGGGTGATTGAAATTTTCTCTGCCTATGGCCTCACCCTGGCGCGGATGAACATGTGCGAGGAGGCGATTCCAATTTTCCAAACGATGTTAAGCCAAGTATCAGATGATGAAATAGCTGTGATAAATGCCAATGAGGGTTTAGCGATCTGCACAGCTAATCTGGTTGAAATAACCCCTACCCCCTGATCATATAATTCCAGGGCTCAGATATTGTCACCCTGGCTAAACCTGCTTTATCCCAGCAAATTTACCAGTGCTTTAAATAACCTGAATCTAATATTATGGACCGAAGACTTACTGGAAGAAAACCTTCATTCACCAATAAGAAGCCGAGTTTGAATTTCAACCGGATTATCATCCTGGTCTTTCTAATTGGGGTGGGTATCTGGTTTTCTTACCAGGTCAATGACCCCGAGGGGCAATTTGAACCCCTTTTCCTGCCTACTCCTACAGCGACCAGAACTGTGGACTCACTGGTTTTAGAAGGAGAAGCTTATTTCGAGGCTGGAAAAATATATGACCCGGAAGGCAAAGATGCCATAGATGCCTATTACGATGTCCTGGATCTTCATCCTGAAAACGCCCAGGTCAGGGCAGAATTAGCCAGGTTACTGACCTATTCTTCAGCTCTTTTATCAACAACCGATGAACGAACCGAAAGATTGTCTCTTGCCAGACAGGAAATTCAGCATGCTGCGGACTTGGCACCTGATGACAGTACTGTTCAGGCAATAAGAGCCCTGGTATTGGATTGGAGTTCAACTTCCGCTGCAGCCAGCCAGGAGGAAAAACAAGATTGGATCAATGAGGCTGAACAGGCTGCAAACCTGGCAATTACTCTCGATCCAAATAACAGCCTGGCTCTTGCTTTTTACGCAGAGGTACTGCTAGACCAAAACCAAAAAGCCCAGGCGGAAGAACACGCCCGTTTGGCTGTTAACCAGGGACCGGACCTTATGGATACCCACCGGGTATATGGCACTGTCCTGGAATCCCTGGGTGAGTACCGCTATGCTATTGAGGAATTCGAAAAAGCGGTTGAGATTAACCCCAACCTGACTTTCCTTTATATCCGGATCGGAGTCATTTACCGGGCGTTGAAAGTTTATGATACCGCCCTGGATTATTTCGCCAAAGCCATTACAGTGAACCAGTCCAACGGCGTGGAAGACCCTCTGCCCTATATCGCCATCGCAAAAACCTACTCCAGAGATGGAGAATTTTTCATCGCTGCCGTGAATGGCGAAAAAGCCATTGCAATTAATCCCACCAATGCGGATACATATGGACAACTGGGAGATATTTATGTCAGGGCCAGAAATTATGAGGGCGCTCTTCCGGTTCTGAAATGTGCAGTAGTCGGATGTTCAGCAGATGAGAACGAGGTTGGCGGTGTCGCAGTGCAGGGACTGGATCTGATCAATTTTGATGTCGCGTATTATTACGCCAGATATGGATCAGTTCTGGCGGCACTCAGCCGGCCGGAAGAGAATTATTGCGCGGAAGCCCTGGAAATCCTGGCCGAGCTCAGAGCTGTCTATGGTAGTGATCCGATTTTGATGAGCATCGTGGCAGAGAACGAGAATATCTGTTATTTGCTCGAAGAAACTCCAGCTCGTTGAAATACCCCTATCCCCGATCTATTGCGCCATCTTTTTTCTACCAGAGAATAATATAAGAATCATATAAACAATTTTGACTAAACTTGACTTTCAAATCGAAGAAAGTTATCATTGTCTCCGCTAGTTGGCAGTCCAAAGAAATGACTGCTAATCCTCCTTGTCTTAGAAAGGCCTATGCCTGCTATACAAAAGGAGAAGTGGCACAAATTCGCATTTTGTGAATTCTATATAGTTAGAAGGAAGGAGTTGAAATCTATGGCAGGAAAGCAAATCGTATTCTCTGAAGAAGCCCGGCGTAAATTACAGATCGGGATGGATAAACTGGCGAAAGCCGTTATCACCACACTTGGTCCCAAGGGACGTAATGTCGCTCTTGACCGAAGTTTTGGCAGCCCCACCATCACTCACGATGGCGTTACCGTAGCCAAGGAAGTTGAGCTCTCTGACAAGCTTGAAAATATGGGCGCTCAGCTGCTTAAAGAAGCTGCCACCAAAACCAACGACATCGCTGGTGACGGGACGACAACTTCTACCCTCCTGGCCCATTCCATTGTTACTGAAGGCATGAAGAACCTGGCAGCCGGATCAAACCCGATGCTGTTAAAACTGGGTATAGAAGCAGCTGTAAAAGCTGTCTCCGAGGAAATTGGCAAGAACGCCATTGACGTTACAACCAAGGAAGAAATCAGCAATGTTGCCAGTATCTCTGCTCAGGACCGCTCCATCGGTGAACTGATCGCTGATGTAATGGACAAGGTCGGTAAAGATGGTGTGATCACCGTTGAGGAATCCAAAACCCTGGCTTTCGAAACTGAATACGTTGAAGGTATGCAGTTTGACCGCGGGTATCTTTCTCCATATTTTGTCACCAATGCTGATGATATGGAAGCTGTCATTGAAGAAGCCAATGTGCTGATCCATGACTCCAAGATTTCCGCTGCCCAGGATTTGGTTCCCCTGTTGGAACGACTGGTCCAGATTGGAAAACGCGACCTGGTTATAATCGCCGAAGATATTGATGGCGAAGCCTTGGCCACCCTGGTGCTTAACAAGTTACGGGGCATGATAAATGTTCTGGCAATCAAAGCCCCCGGATTTGGCGACCGCCGCAAGGCTACCCTTCAGGATATAGCTATCCTGACCGGAGCCACAGTGATTTCCGAAGACTTGGGACGAAAATTGGAAAGTGCTACAATCGAAGATCTAGGAAAAGCCGAGAAAGTGATCTCCACCAAAGATGACACCACTATTGTTGGCGGTGCAGGAGATGAAGGCGCGATCAAGGGCCGCATCCAGCAAATTCGCAACGAGATCGACAGCAGCACCAGTGATTATGACAGCGAAAAACTGCAGGAACGTTTAGCAAAACTTGTCGGCGGCGTTGCCATCATCCGCGTTGGCGCAGCCACTGAAACCGAATTGAAAGAAAAGAAACACCGGGTTGAAGATGCTCTGTCTGCCACCCGGGCAGCCGTTGAAGCCGGCATTGTTCCTGGCGGCGGCGTAGCTCTGATCAATGCCACCAAGGCCATTGACAAACTCAAAATGAAATATGATGATGCCCAGGTTGGTGTTCAGATTGTCCGCAAAGCTCTGGAATTTCCCATGCGCAAGATTGCTGAGAACGCAGGGAAAGACGGCGCCGTAATTCTTGAAAACGTTCGCCGCCAGCAGGAAGAGAAAAAGGACATACAGATTGGTTATGATGTCCTCAGTGAAAAATATGTCAACATGGTCGAAGCTGGTGTGATCGATCCCGCCAAGGTTACCCGCGGCGCCCTCGAAAACGCAGCCTCTATTGCAGCCATGATCCTGACTACCGAAGCATTGATAGCTGACGAACCTAAAGACGACGCTGATATGCCTATGGGCGGTATGGGCGGTATGGGCGGCGGAATGCCAGGCATGATGTAATTCGCACCTAAATGATCATTAAAAGCAGTGTGGATAAAGTCTGATCCACGCTGCTTTTTTTATCAATATGCCAAGTCATCGGGTGGGAATTTCAGCAAGCAGGGTTTTTCCAGCGAAACATCTTCTGCCTAGATCTCCAAAGAGGAGGGTTGAATTCCCAACAAACTTGTCAATACGGGGTTATCTTTTTGACAAAACAGGACTCCCGTGCTAAAATTAGCACGGTTTCAATACAGATTCCATTCCGGCTGGTTGGTTAATCCAGCTACTGAGCAATTGCTCCACGAAGATATTTATTTGCGTTTTATCGAAAGATATAATCTAGAATAGGTTTTCAAAAGCACTGCCCGGCCGGTATAACGGACCGGGTATTTTATTATATTAAAACAAACTCTCCCGGTGAAAAAAACGGGGGAGAGATTTATTAAGGAAATGAAAAATGAGTAAAAGTAAATTAAGAATTATTCCCCTGGGAGGTCTGGGGGAAGTCGGAAAGAACATGATGGTGTATGAATATGGCAAAAACATCCTGATCGTTGATGCCGGCTTGATGTTCCCCGATAATGATATGCTGGGGATTGACTACATCATTCCTGATTATGAATATATCAGGGAGAACAAGGATCTCGTTCGGGGAATGGTCATCACCCATGGACATATGGACCATGTCGGTGCCATCCGCCATGTCCTTGAAGATCTGAATATCCCGCTGTACGCCACCCCGTTGACCAAAGGCTTGATTGAAGTCAGCCTTTCGGAAAAAGGGCTGCTGGATAAAACCAGCATCAATGAAATACATGCTGGCGAGATGGTAAAGATCGGACCATTCGAGGTGGAGTTTTTCCATGTCTGCCATTCAATTCCCGACAGTGTCGGTCTGGGCATCAGCTGCCCGGATGGACTGATCGTCCATACCGGAGATTACAAATTTGACCCCACTCCGGTTGATGGCTGGCCAACAGATTTTTCGAAACTGGCTGAATTCTCTGGCAGAGGTGTGCTTGCCCTGTTGGCAGACTCCACCAATGCTGACAAACCGGGCTGGACCCCTTCAGAAATGGTCATTAACGACTCCCTGGACAAGGTCTTCCGGTCTGCACCAGGACGGATCATTGTGGCTTCTTTTGCTTCTCTGGTATCCAGAATGCAGCAGGTCATCGACGTTGCCGATCGATATGGTCGAAAAATTGCTTTTGTCGGTTACAGCATGAAACAAAACTCCAAGATGGCCAAGAGGCTGGGTTACCTGAAGATCCCTCCGAATCTCGAAGTTGGAATTGACGAAGCACTCAACATGAAACCCAAAGATGTGGTGCTGATGGCTACTGGCTCTCAAGGTGAACCCTACTCGATCATGGGCAGATTAGCACGGGGAACCAATAAACAATTTGATCTGATTAAAGACGACACGATCGTTCTTTCCTCCCACGCCATTCCAGGCAATGAGGAAGCTGTATTTAAGACTATCAATTGGTTGTTTCGGCGCGGAGCCAATGTGATTTATGAGCCACTGGCAGGCGGTGTCCATGTTTCCGGGCATGCCAGCCAGGATGAAATGATCTTGATGCTGAATATGGTAAATCCCAAGTACCTGATTCCTGTCCACGGAGAACTGAGACACCTGAAACAACACGCTGTACTGGCCAAAGAATCTGGCTTTAACGCTGATAATGTCCTGGTGATAGAAAACGGCCAGGTAATTGAATTCGAAAATGGTGAAATGAAAATCAAAGACCGCATTCCTGGCAGTTACGTATTTGTAGATGGATCCAGGGTCGGTGAAATAGGACCCAGTGTGGTGAGAGAGCGAGAACAATTAGCACAGGATGGAGTTGTGCTAATCAGCCTTGTTCTGAACAGCAAAGAGAAACTGCGCGAAGAGCCGGAAATCATTTCACGAGGTTTTGTATATAAAACCGATGAAGATGATATTATCGAACAAACCAGGGTTAAGGTAGCTGAAATAGTTGAGAAAAACCAGGGGGATCTGCATCATGAACTGGTTCGATCCATTCGCTCGTTTTTATACAGCAAAACCAAAAAACGGCCCGTTGTTCTGATAACCATGAATTGGTTGTAAGTTATTATGTCATTGCGAGGAAGGAAGTTTTACTTCCTGACGTGGCAATCTCCCCCTTAAGAGGAGATTGCTTCGCTTTGCTCGCAATGACACAAGTTTGTGGGCGACCCACCCCGAATACGAACAATAAGCGGTATTCAATTCCCTGTGGGGTGGACACTGAGTGATAACGAGGTGGCTATCGAGGTACTCATGACAGGTGGGTTGCCCCTACCCAGCACTGGCTTATCCACCTTTCCAGCCATGTTGCCCGATCAAGGGCACAAAGGCAACCGGGGATAATTCTTCCTGGTGAATGGATCCCCCTTCGCGCCGGCAAAGGCGCAGTACCTGGCCAAATCGAGCCCCAACAGGCATTACCAAACGCCCTCCTTCAGCCAGCTGATCCAGCAAGGGAGAAGGCACATCCGGTCCAGCAGCTGTTACCATGATCGCCTGATAAGGCGCATGTTCTGGCAGCCCGATAGTTCCGTCCCCTAAATGCACCTGGATATTCTCATAACCAAGTTTCTTCAGCAGCTCAGCCGCTGTCTTCGCGAGGGACTGGTGCCTTTCTACACTGTGCACTTCCCGGGCTAATTTACCCAGGATAGCTGCCTGGTAGCCGGAGCCAGTACCGATCTCGAGAACTTTTTCATCTCCTGTTAGCTTGAGCTGCTCGGTCATAAAAGCAACGATGTATGGTTGAGAAATGGTCTGTCCTTTGCCAATCGGCAAGGGACCATCCTGGTAAGCCCGGGGGGTTTGGTTATTTGGCATGAATAAATGGCGGGGAACTTCTAAGAACGCGTCCAGGATCCGGGGAGAAGTAAGGCCCCGGCGGGCAATCTGCCCTTCTACCATGCGTTTTCGGGCAGCCTCAAAATCAATCTTCTTCACGGGAAACTCCTGGAATAGTGGCTAATTTAACAAGTAGGCCATAATCCATTGGGTGGTGGCGATCAGGATACCTTTGATCAGGCTGATAAATTCCCTTCAAAATCCTTGATTAATGCCCTCCAGGAATCTTTCAGGGGAATAGTGCTTTTTTCCTGATAATCATATGCTACCTGGATTGTTTTACCTTCTGCGAATATCCGATCACTATCCCTCTCCCTAATCAGGTAATCCATGACCAGGCTTTTATTTCCCAGTCTGGAAACCCTGACCCCAACCTCAATCAGGTCGGTCAGCTGGATGGGTTCCCGGTAGTCCATTTCCACTCTGGCCAGAATAAAACCAATTTCTAAAAATGATTTGCCGTCCCATAAACCCAGCTGGCGGACATAAGAAACCCGGGCATGCTCCAGGTAGGTGATAAAGGCAGCATTGTTGACATGACCCTGAGGATCCAGGTCGCCGTAGCGGACAGTTACTGGGTGGAAAAATCGAAAACCAGCCATGTACCCATTATACATGAGATGAGAAACCCAATATAATAGTGTCTTTACTTGGAGTATTTCAGATCCGATTGATTTCGTAATAAACCATTAGAGATCTTCGGGTGCAATCTTTTACATTGAAATCGCGAGTATAATGTCGGCTCAATTGTATTTATGGTTTAATATCAAGTATTGAGTTTTTAATCCGGCAATAACTTATGGAAGTCCTGACCAGTTTATTCACTATTTTGATCATTGTCCTTTTAGGCATTTTCAGCCGGAAATTCGGGATATTTAAAGCAGAACATGCCAAGACACTTTCATCCTTTGTGTACTATTTTGGCCTACCAACCCTGTTCTTTGTTAAGTTAAGTGGTCTGGATCTATCCTCTCTTGACCTTCAAGTGGTTCTTGGAACCACCCTGCCGACCATAGTCTTACTGATGGCATTGTTGATCCTGAAATGGATCAAACTCATCAACAAAGACACCTATATCTTGCTCAGCCTATCGATCAGTTTTGGTAGTTATGCTTTCTTTGGAGTGGCGTTCTTTGAGACATTCCAGGGAGGGAAATGGTTGGAAACATCTATCCTTGCCGCATCTTTGCTGGGTGTGCTGGGTATTATCACCACCCTGTCTTTGTTGGAATATGCCAAACAACAGGGACAGCGCAAAGGGTTTCTGAGAAAAATATTCGCCAACCCTCTAATCCTATCAATCATCCTTGGGATCACAGCTTCCCTGATTGGATTCCGGGTGGGTTTTCTCATTAACGCCTTCAACCTGGTCGGACAAACCTCCAGCGCGATTGCCATTTTTGTTTTGGGTATGTTTATACATGATCGATTTTCGCTGGATATTATCAAGGAAACCCTGGTCTATTCGCTGTTAAGGATGATAGGACTGCCTCTTATCACCTGGATTACCATCCGGATTATCCTTCCCGGCATCGGGGATCTCAGCCAATTCCTGATGCTTGAAAATGGCATGCCTGCTGCAATTGCTCTGGTTGTGTTTGCGGAGAGGTATGATTATAAAGTTACTGAAACAGCTGGTATTGTCAGCCTGACATCCATCTTTAGTTTTGTAGGACTGACAGCCATCTATTACCTGTCTCAATTCATTTTTTAATTCTGATACCCGATCAAACTTCATCCCAGGAGGCAGTCTCCCAGGGATAACTTTCTACTTCCCGGGCGCTTTCTCTAACTGCAGGATCGCTTGAATATTTCCCCCGCAAATGGTCCGGAAGTAAAACTGCTATTTCTTTCATGATTCGATCTCCCAGATCATCCAATTGCTGGCGGCGCTCACGGCCCCGCCCGGTTACCGGTTCCGGCTGGTAGGGTTTTCCAACCCGGATGGTTACTTTACTCTGATCCCGAAACCTCAATGGCAGCACATCATTAAACCCGGTAAAGCCAACCGGCAAAATGGGGGCTCTAGTCCTGGCAGCCAGAAAGGCAGCTCCCGGACGGGCAGGACGGATCATTTCAGCCCAGGCACCACCTTCGGGAAAGATCCCAAAGAAACCGTCTTGATCTAAAATGGATTCCGCATCCCGTATCGCCTGGCGTGATCCAGTCCCCCGGTAAACAAATAAGACACCCCACAAGCGGGGTAAAAGTTTCCCCCACCAGGGTGTAAACGCCGGGTTTGCTCCTGAAAACATTTCAATTGAAGGAGGCGCTATATGCAGCATGGCCACAGAATCTGAAAAACTGAAATGATTACCCGTGATAATCAGGGGGCCCTGATCAGGGATGTTCTCTTCACCAATCAATTCAAAATCAGAGAAAGTGTGCAGAGCCGCGCTGATCAACCCCTTTAGAGCGGATCGAATCAATAATCTGCGGGGGTATTTAAATTCTGTCAAAAGTTTCTCCTTAAGAACCCATCCCGGGAGTGTAAGCCTGAATTAACGAAGGGGCTGCATCAAATTTTATCAAAATCAGGCTTTCACAGTTCTTAGTGCTTCCAGAGCTTCGTTATGCAGCAGGCCATTGCTGGCGCAAACCCCTCTATTCTCGTTGAGTGTTCTTCCCCGGGAAAAATCGAGGGTCTTCCCATCCAGATCAGTGACTTTCCCTCCAGCTTCTTCAACTATGATGGAACCAGCGGCCTGGTCCCAGATCTTTTCCCGGTAATCCTTCTGATCCGGGGACAAAAGACGGAGATATATTTCGCCTTCGCCACCAGCCAGTAGAGCATATTTGACCTGGCTGTCCATTTTTACAGGTTCAGCCAAATCTCCCAAAGCATCCTGAAAAGCATCTACCTGCGAGGTGTTGGTATGGCCGGATTCAAAGGACCTCATCAACCGGGCATCTTCAACCCTGGAGATATTTGAGACAGTCAGGATCCTGAATTGATCGGGTGAAAGATCTCCCCTTATTTTTGAGATCCAACTTCCCTCTCCTTTAACAGCGATTAATATTGATCCTTCTCCGCCTTTTTCTTGTTTCAAATCCGATTTGATGTTAGGGCAACCTAAAACGCCAAGCTGGACAACGCCATCCTCAACATAAGCCAGAGCACAGGCATATTGCGCCCCCCTCAGGAAACCTTTCGTTCCATCGATGGGATCCAGAGTCCAATAATTCTTTCCCGGGTTATCAACTCCCCGATCGATATGATCGCAGACTTCTTCAGGTGAGACACCCGGGATGAGCCTTTTCACAAATTCAGTAATTCTTTCCAGTATCTCTCGCTCTGCGGGGGATCGTAATAGATCTGCCTGCTCTTCGCCAACTAGCAGGGCTCCCGGAAAAGAATTTTCCAACATATACCCGACGACCGCCTGAGCCGCGAAATCCGCAACTGTCACCGGAGAACGGTCATCCTTTGTTATTGCCTCCGATACCATTTCATTCTGGATGTCAGAGGCCAGACAAGCTGCGCCCTGAACTGCCTTGAGGGCAAAATCAACCCGGGTATCTTGCCAATTTTTCATATTTTTTCACCTGTAGATAGCGTTTTAAGCATATCGGTATGCACTTTACGATACCTTTGCTGTAGATCCAATGACATCTTATTCATTCTGGAAAGCGGGAATACCGGTTAAATCGTATACCATTGCCCCTGATATCTCAACCTGGGAGATCATTCCTACTGGAAGCTCTCCTTCAACGATTACCATACCATCAATTTCCGGAGCGTCCCGATAACTTCTTCCCAATGAAATGATCTCGTCTGAACCCTCTACTTCACCTTGTCCCTCAATTAGAACATCAAGGGTTTTTCCAACCAGGGCCTGATTCTTTTCCAGAGAAATTCTTTGCTGTAAAAGCATTATTTGCTCGAGCCGGTCTTTCTTTACATCAGATGGAATAGGGTCGCCCAGGGGTTCAGAAGATGTACCGGGTTCGAATGAGAATTCAAAAACACCAATTCTGTCGAATCTGATCTCTTCAATAAATCCGAGTAAAGTTTTAAATGCTTTTTCTGTCTCGCCGGGATAACCGACAATGAAGGTGGTTCTTAACGCCAGCTGGGGCATTTGATTCCTGAGTTTGGCCACTGTTCTATAAACCCATTCCATATTGGCGGGTCGGCGCATTTTCATTAACACCTCTGGATCAGCATGTTGAAGAGGCATATCAATATAGGGAAGTATTTGATCATTCTCTGCTATAACTTCTATTAACTTATCTGTGATATATCCCGGATATGCATATAGAATGCGGATCCAATCTATGTCAGGCACAGCTAGGCTGATAACACTCAATAAATCTGCCAGTCCGTCCTTTTGGCCCAGGTCATGACCGTAATCTGTTGTGTCCTGGGCAATCAAGTTTATTTCTCTGACTCCCCGGGTTTGAATATAACGCGCATCAGCCAGGATCTCATCCAGTGACCGGCTGACAGCTGTTCCCTTAATGCTGGGGATAGCGCAAAAAGCACAGGGCCTGCGACAACCATCAGCGATTTTCAAATAAGCGCTGCCTCCCTGGATGTGGGTACCAACAGTGTTTCCTGGTGTTTTGCCAACAGTACGGACATCTGGCAGATGATAATAAGGATGGGGAAATCCGCCTTGCCTCAAATCACTAACCACTCTGAGAATATCCATCCAGCGGCGAGTACCCAGAATACCATCAATCTCAGGAATCCGATTGAGAACTTCCTGCCCATAACGCTGTGTCAAACATCCAGCAGCAATCAGCAGCTGTCCAGGTTTTTTCTCTGCGCCAAGCTCGCTTAAGACAGCATAAGACTCATCCCGGGCTGGCTCAATAAATCCACAGGTATTAACCAAAATGATTTCAGCTTCTCCGGGATCATCTTCTACTGAAAATCCCTTCCCTTGAAGGAGCTGGGCCATGGAATTGGAATCGACAGTGTTTTTTGCACACCCAAGAGAGACCAGGTGAAAAGAATCTTTTTTCATAATAGGTATTCAGGTAAATGGAATTATTTTAATTACTGCTCTGATGTTGGCGTCGGGGTTATTGAAGGCGCGGGCGTATCAGAAGTAATTGGTGTGGGTGATATTGTCGGTGTGGGTGTGGCAATACCATCAGCTGTGTACACGCGATTTATCACCTCCCCATAAAGACCCATGGCACCCTGATCTTGCTGGTTAAAGATCACTTCAACTCCACCGGCATTTCCGGTCAGAACCTCAATGCTCAATTCGCCCCCGAATAATTTAACGCTTCCCGGAACCAATCGTCCTTCAAAGGCTATGATATTATCCACCGTAACTCTCACCCAAGACCGCTGAATAATGATCAGCTGTACCAGTACCTTTTCATTGCCAGTGATAACAGATGTTGGGGTTGGTAGCTGGTTTTCGTTATCAATATCATTGGATCCCGGGGTGGAAGAGATATCTATCTCAATATCTCCCGGGGTAGAATCGATCTCATCTGGTAGTGCAGTGTTAGTGGACGTTGGCAGCAATATAGCTGCTACACCAGGAATAGTGGGGGTAGAATCTGTTCCCGGATCTCTGTTTCCAAAGACCAACCAGCCCGACCAGATCGAGACGACGCTGATCAGCAAAACAACGCCTACCCAGAGAATTGTGGGGCTGGCTAATAAGCGGCGAAAGCTTGCTTTAAAAGCTGGCTGCGTTCTGGGATCAGGATCGTCACGAGATTCCATAAGTCGATCCTGCAGCACATCGGCATAACTCAACAAGAGGGGTTCTGGATCAAGTCCCAGGAATTGGGCATAATTCTTTACCATGCCTTTCCCCTGGACAGTTGATGGGAGCGCTTCCAGGCTGCCGTCTTCAATCGCTTTTAGATAACGCCCTGGGATATAGGTCTGGTTCTCAACATTGGCTATTGATAACCCCAATCTTTCCCTCTGATTCTTCAGAATTTCCCCAATTTCTCCCAATGGATGAGCTTGTTGAGCAATCACGGGGGAGGAGGAAACCAGGGGAATTCCCGAGCCTTGCGTCTGATCGATATCAAGCAATGATCGTAATCCGGAAAGCAGTGGAGCAGGGTCCAAATTCAGCGCCCGGGCATATGAGCGGACAAACCCCTTTATCTGAACCGGTGAAGGAAGAATATCAAAAATATCTGCTTCAATTGCAGCCAGGTATTTAAGCCGCACTTTTGTTAATAAAACAATCTCTTCCAGGGAAAGCTTTTGTTCCTCCCGGGCTTGTTTTAAAATCTCGCCAATTGTACGAATATCTTCTGACATAAGTCAATACAAAGACCGGTCTGGCCAGCTGTTTGGCTGATCCCAGACCGGTTTTGATTTTCAACAGGGTGTTTGAGAATTACTCGGTTTCTTCTTCAGCTTCTACCTCGGCCTCATCCTCTTCAGGTATTTCAGCCTCATCGGTCTGTGCAGCTACTTCCTCAGCCTCATCCTCTTCAGGTATATCAGCCTCATCGGTCTGTGCAGCTACTTCCTCAACCTGGTCCGCTTCGGGTAATTCAACTTCATCAGTCTGTTCTACATCTGGGCTGGCATTCTCGTCATCAACTACTGTTTCATCTTCAATGAACTCGCCCAGAGCTTCCTCTACCTTCAGAACAGCTTTTTCTTCTTCTTCAAGAGCAGCTTCGATTGATTCTCCCTCACGGTGAACGATGATCTCTATCACCGGAATCAGATCAATTGTCAGGCGAACAGACACATTGTGTTTGCCGATCATGCGCAGAGGTTGAGACTCTATTTGTTTTGCTTCCACTGTCACACCGATGTCTTCGCTAACTACAGCAGCGATCATCTGGGCATTAATAGAGCCGTACAAACGGCGGGTTTCACTGGCTTTGGCTGCGAATGTGAAGCGCTTCCCTTCCAGCTGTTCTGCGACGCCACCGAGCTCTTGATTAACCTTGGCGCGTTTAACTTCGCCCTGTTTCTTGATACGTCCGGCTTGTTTTACCGCTCCGGGGGTTGCCAGGATGGCTATTCCCTGCGGCATCAGATAGTTGCGGGCATAACCGGGAGCAACTTTCTTCACATCCCCGGCACGACCTAATTTATAAACATCTTCCAATAATAATACTTTCATAGTAGCTAGCCCTTTCTCCTTTTTAGATAATAGGATCGTCCTGTGCGAAGGGTACAACGCAAAAGACGCCGGAAGATTTTACCATCTGGTAAAACCTCAGTCAATAACACCTAAGTCAGCCATCATCAGGAGTCGAACAACCTAAACCCCCGACATGCATTACATCCTGGATTGGATTATCAATATAACCAGGCCGATCAGACCAATGATTAGGACAGCAAAGGTCAATAATGCCCGATCTAAAGAACTCTGATCCTTTAATTTCAGCACCGGAGGTAAGTTGATCACAGAGAACAGCGGACCACCAAACCAGGTGAAAGCCGCTCCGCCGATCAACCCACCGATATGTCCCCAGTTATCAATCCCGGGAGATAATCCTATTAGAATGTTAATTGCAGCAACCTGGATGATTTGTTTCAGAGCTGTTTGGAATTGCTCTCCAAACAACTTTCGATGTTGATAGATAAATATTCCCTCGGCACCCAGTAAACCAAAAATCGCTGTGGATGAACCAAGTGATGGGGCTGAAGTGAATATAAATGAAAACACATTGCCGGCAATACCTGCGACAAGATACAAACCAAGGAATCTTATTGATCCAAAGAATCGCTCGACCCTTCTTCCCAGGATATGCAGGGCATACATATTAAAACCAAGGTGAATGATCGATCCGTGCAAGAACATTGGCGTCACTAATCGCCAGTACTGCCCCGAGATGATCAATTCATTGGATTTCATGCCCAGAGCCGCCGGTAGATCATAACCAATGGTCAAATCTGTTAACAGCTGCCCAAAATATATCAGGACCGTTATCACCATCAAAGCCATTGTAACCAGTGGTTTTCGCTCGGGAAGCTCAATTCTTATCCGCTGGGGAGGGGATTCCTGATCAACAGAGCTTGGGTCGTGAATCTCTCCAGAGAGGTCATTCCCCTGGTCAGCCATTAAAAAATCTGCCCGGGTAAGAAGTCTCACAAGGTGTATCGGTCCGGCAGCATTGGCGCTGATATAAGGCAAATTGATTTCAACCTCAGCTGTTGTCTCCAACTCAAGGCGGGCTTTTTGAACAGCTTCTTCAATCCTCTCCTGAGCAACCGGGTCCTTTGATAAATCCAGGCGGTACTGGTTGTATATCTCGGAAAGTAATTTGGAAATGATATTTTGATTGGATGGATGGTTTTCAGGTGAAACCGATAAAGGATCTTGATTCATAACTCCACAACTCGTTGATCGACCCGCTGTTGTTCCGCTTTGATAATCGCTTCAATCATATCCACGGTTTCATGCAGGCAGTCATCCTTATTAACGACAATATAATCAAATATGCCAATCTTATTGTATTCCTGGCGCGTGGTGGCAATACGCAGCTTTAAACTTTCCATAGTTTCTGTATTCCGGTTTTTCAATCGACTGATTAATTCCTCCTCGTTCTGAGGCGTTAGGAAAATCAACAGTGCGTCCTTGGCAAGTACCCGAACTGTTTCAGCGCCCTGGACATCAATGCGCATGATGACATTTTTTCCACTGGCAAGCGCCTTCCTGACCTGTGACTTGGGAATTCCTTTATAGTCTTGGTATACCACTGCGTATTCAAGCAGTTCTCCCTCATCGATCATCCTGGCAAAATCATCCTGGCTCAGGAAAAAATAATCCCTGCCATCCATCTCGTCCGGTCGTGGAGCCCGTGTTGTGGCGGTGATAACAAAATGAAATGGCAGCCCGCGGGATTTCATTTCTTCCAGAACCGAATCTTTTCCAACTCCTGAAGGGCCCGAAATGACTATTAACAAGGGATTCGGGGGATTCAGTAAAAATGGTGAGACCTGAGAGTCATTACCCATGAGTAAAAATCCTTATCCAGTATAATTGGAAGGTGTTCTTTTATTCAAGAATTATAAAACCTGATCTGTATGCCAACATACGAATTCCGCTGTATCAATTGTAACCATAAATTTGAAATATACCGTACTTACCAGGAATATGGAACTCGGTCTGTAATCTGCCCCACCTGCGATCATCCAAAACTAGAGCGGGTTATTAAGCCTGTCAGAGTTGCCCGGTCTGATGAAGACCGCTTCGATGTTCTGGCTGACCCGGAAATACTTGCCGGCCTGGACGATGATCCCCAAACATTGGGCAAAATGATGCGCCAGATGAGCCAGGAACTGGGAGAAGATATGGGGGCCGATTTCGATGAAGTTGTTGACCGTCTTGAAAAAGGGCAATCTCCAGAAGATATTGAAAGGG
>CAYUXO010000028.1:7885-28082 GCA_964448865.1 uncultured Anaerolineales bacterium | reverse complement strand
GAAGGAGGAGGAACACCCTCACTCCTGGCTGTTCATCAGGATGCCAGTGGTAATGCTGCTGATGAAGCCCTCTCTTACGCCTGGGGAATTGGTGCTACCCGAGCGGGGGTTTTAAAAACAACCTTTGCAGAAGAAACAGAAACCGATCTCTTTGGTGAACAGGCAGTGTTGTGTGGAGGAGTTTCTGCCCTGGTAAAGAGCGCATTTGAAATCCTGACCGAGGCTGGATACCAACCGGAGTTGGCATACTTTGAATGCATGCATGAACTTAAGCTGATTGTAGACTTGATGTACCGCGGTGGGTTGAATTATATGAGGTATTCTGTCTCGGATACAGCGGAGCACGGTGATTATCATGCTGGTCCGAAAGTGATCACCGAAAAAACCCGGGATACCATGCGCCAACTATTGAAGGAAATTCAGGATGGCACTTATGCTAAAGGCTGGATTGAGGAAAATAAACGTGGTCGGCCCTGGTTTAACGAGCAGCGAAAGAAAGACCAAGATCATCCCCTGGAAATTGTGGGAAGGGAACTACGCAGCATGATGCCTTTCATTGAGTCAGTTTCAATCAAACCAGGTGATTAAAGAAAGTTCTTCGTGAATTGAAGAACTATAGCCTGCAGGAGTATTAATGAATGACAAATATGTAAGTTTTTTTGATACGACATTAAGAGATGGGGAGCAATCTCCAGGAGCCTCTCTAACTTCTTATGAGAAACTGGAGATCGCCCGTGCTTTGGCCCGCTTGGGTGTTGACGTGATAGAGGCTGGTTTTCCTGCTGCCTCTCCTGATGATTTTCAAGGGGTTCAAAGGATCGCTCAGGATGTTGGTGACCCAAAAGACAGAGAGCAAAAAACCCCCAGTATCTGTGGTCTTGCCCGGGCGTTGAAAGGCGATATCGATACTGCCTGGGAAGCGGTTAAACCAGCGGAAAAACCCCGAATACACACTTTTTTGGCTACGTCCGCTGTGCATATGGAGTACAAACTCAGCCTGACCCCGGACGAAGTAATTGCCCAGGTGGGAGAGATGGTCTCCTACGCCCGTTCCCTCTGTGCAGATGTGGAGTTCTCTCCGGAAGATGCCGCTCGATCCGATCCTGAATTTCTCTACCGTGTTTTAGAGGAAGCCATCATAGCTGGTGCGACCACCCTCAATATCCCCGACACGGTCGGATATGCGACACCCGAGGAATTCAAAAGCATGATTGCTGGCATTATCGCCAATACTGCCGGTATTGAAGAAGTTCTACTATCTGTGCATTGCCACGACGACCTCGGCCTGGCAACCGCTAACACACTCGCTGGTATCCAGGCTGGCGCCCGTCAGGTTGAAGTGACCATGAATGGAATCGGTGAGAGGGCAGGCAACACATCTCTGGAGGAGATTGCCATGGCCTTGTGCACACGCCAACCTATCTATGAACTTGAAACAGGGATCGACACCACACAAATCAGCCGCGTCAGCCGAATGGTATCCAATTACACGGGAATCCCCATCCAACCCAATAAGGCTATCGTTGGTGAAAATGCTTTCGCTCATGAAGCAGGAATACACCAGGACGGCATGCTCAAACATAACAGCACTTACGAGATCATGCGCCCTGAAACAATTGGGCTCCGACGCTCACGTTTGGTATTGGGAAAACATTCGGGGCGCCATGCACTTCAGGTTCGATTGGACGAGCTAGGATATAGCCTTGAACAAAGTGAACTTTCTGAAATCTTTCAGAGCTACAAATTACTGGCAGACAAGAAAAAGACCATTTCCGATGCAGACCTAGAAGCACTTGTAGAAGATCAGGTATACAGGGCTGAAGAAATATTCAGCCTGGATGGTTTACAAGTATCTTGCGGAACGATGGGTATGCCAACTGCCACCGTACGCCTGCGTGATCAGGATGGTGGCCTTCACATTTTAGCCTCGGTAGGTACAGGTCCTGTCGATGCTGCTTATAAAGCCGTCGATTCTATCATCCAGATCCCGAATACACTGCTGGAATTCAGTATCAACGCAGTTACAGAAGGAATCGATGCTATCGGTGAAGTCACCGTACGTCTGGAACCTAAAAACGGTTCAATTCCCTTACGCACCTCACCACAAAGTGGTCTCACTTATACCCGATCCTTTGGCGGGTACGGAGCAGATACCGACATTATTGTAGCTTGCGTAAAAGCCTATCTCTCAGGATTGAATAAACTCCTCAATGCCCGGGAATGTATTAAACAGGCTGAATTAGGCAGCACCAAAAGAAAACAAACTGAAAAGCCAAATGAACCAGCATAAGCCAAGAATTTCCAATAGATCAAATTTTCCTTAAGGAGGAGAAAAATGTCAAATCAAACAAACAATAAATCCTCAAAACCTTCCTATGAATCTCGTGGATCCAGCAGGAAACAGTCCTCTACTGACCAAGAACCGGATTGCAATGAGATGAATTCGGGAAAATATCATGTTCCGGAACGCATGGAAACATTTCCTAAAACGAATACCTTCCCGAAAAATTGGGATCTCTCAAGCTTCTTCAAAAAACAGAGATGAGCTCGCCGAATACTCTCTTCGATAAGATTTGGGAGTCTCATGTAGTTCTCCAAGAGACAGATTCGCCAGTTATCCTGTATATTGATTTACACCTCGTTCATGAGGTGACATCACCGCAGGCGTTTAGCGGACTGCGGGAAAAAGGATTGCTTGTCCGATCTCCGGACCGAACTCTTGCTACCATGGATCATTCCACACCCACGAAAGATCTTGCTCTGACTTCTATAGATGAGCAAGGCCTGCACCAGTTGCAAAAGTTGGAAGCCAACTGCCGAGAGTTTGGCATTCCTCTTTATGGCCTTAATCATCCCCAGAGGGGGATTGTCCACATTATCGGACCAGAGTTGGGACTGACCCAACCTGGAATGACTATTGTCTGTGGAGATAGTCATACATCCACACATGGAGCATTTGGTGCACTGGCATTTGGCATCGGCACCAGCGAAGTTGAGCATGTTCTGGCCACCCAGAGTTTATTGCAGTATCGTCCTCAGACCATGCAAGTGGATTTTATTGGCCAGCTCCCTAAGGGTGTGACGTCGAAAGATCTGGTATTAGCCCTAATAAAAGAAATTGGTATTGGAGGTGGAATTGGTTATGTGATTGAATACACCGGAGAGGTGATTCAATCCCTTGATATGGAAGGGCGGATGACTCTTTGCAACATGACCATTGAAGCTGGTGCTCGGGCTGGTTTAATAGCTCCAGATGAGATCACCTTCGAATATCTTAAAGATAAACCCTATGCTCCAAAGGGTAAGAATTGGGACCAGGCACTAACCCATTGGCAAAAACTGGTCTCCGACTCTGGAGCAATTTATGACAGAAAAGTTACTTTGGACATCTCAGAATTGGCTCCGATGGTTACTTTTGGTACAAATCCTGAGATGGGAGCTTCTATTGATTCTGTGATCCCGGATCCCGGGGCTGAACCGGATTCAACCCGACAGGCGGCGCTGAAGAAAGCCTTGGAATATATGGATCTGACTCCAGGCCAACCCCTGATCGGGCAGGCTGTTGATGTCGTCTTCCTGGGAAGCTGTACCAACGGCCGCATTACAGATCTGCGAGCTGCCGCATCACTGCTGCAGGATCGAAAGATTGCTCCTGGATTGCAGATGCTGGTTGTGCCAGGATCAGAAAGTGTGCGCCGCCAAGCTGAGAAAGAGGGTTTGGATAAAGTGTTCCTGTCTGCAGGGGCAGAGTGGCGGTATTCAGGCTGCAGTATGTGTCTGGCCATGAATGGAGATCAATTATCTCCCGGGCAGTATGCTATCAGCACAAGCAATCGCAATTTTGAAGGCCGGCAGGGAAAAAGAGGTCGTACATTTTTAGCCAGCCCTCTAACCGCTGCTGCATCAGCGATTTCGGGAAAAATAACCGATCCCAGAACATTAATTGACTAATCCAGATTTTTTATAGATACATTTTGAGATATTATGAAAACTTTCCACATACTGAAATCACTAATCATTCCCCTCCCCAACAATGATGTTGATACGGATCAAATTATCCCGGCCAAATATCTAAAAATCACTAATAAAGAAGGTTTGGCAGATGGATTATTTGCCGGTTGGAGATATCTTTCTTCTGGTGAGATGAACCCTGACTTTCCCTTCAATAACCCCCAATACCAGGATGCGGAAATTCTTTTGGCAGGGAATAATTTTGGCTGCGGGTCCTCTCGCGAACACGCCCCATGGGCTCTTGTGCAATGGGGTATCCGGGCCATTATCAGCACCTCTTTTGCAGATATTTTTCGCAATAATGCTTTGAAAAATGGCTTGCTCCCTTTGGAGGTAACAGTCTCCGTTCATCAGCAATTATTAAAGGCAATCAAAGATGATCCTTTGTGCAATGCGACAATAGATCTCCCAGCTCAGTTATTGAGCATGCCTGATGGTTTTCAAACCAAATTTTCTATTGACTCCTTCAGTAAAAAATGCCTGGTGGAGGGAATTGATCCATTAAGTTATTTGCTCACATATAAAGACCAGATTAATTCCTTTGAACGGAAACAAAGCCTGGCAGGATTCGATCGTGTAAACACGACCAGTAATTTTATTCCGGGTGACAATATATGGTCCTTGGAATCCAGCCACTGACACAGTAGGTTTTATTATCTTTACAACAAATCGTTTTTATTGGTCCCTGAGTCCTGGGAATCCGAAAATGAAAAACAAGGATGACTACTATGACTAAACTATCAATTTATGACACAACATTGCGAGATGGCACCCAAAGTGAAGGAATCTCGCTTTCTGTCAATGACAAATTAAAAATCGCCCGCCGTCTGGATGAATTCGGCGTTAATTATATTGAAGGCGGCTGGCCGGGATCGAATCCAAAAGATGTTGAATTCTTTGATCGGGCTAAGTCGTTAAAGTTTAAGAATGCCAAATTGGCAGCTTTTGGTTCCACGCGGCGGAGGGATACGCTCGCAGAACAAGATCGGAATTTGCAAGCCCTGATTAAGGCAGAGACACCAGTGGTCACGGTGGTCGGCAAGAGCTGGGAATTACATGTCATCGACGTGCTGGAAACAAATCGGGAAGAAAACCTGGATATGATCAAGGAAAGTGTGACCTACTTAAAATCCCAAGGCAAGGAAGTGATTTATGATGCCGAACATTTTTTTGACGGATATAAAGCTCATCCCGACTATGCCATAGAAACCTTAAGGGCTGCGGATGAAGGCGGTGCGGACGTCCTGGTACTCTGTGATACCAACGGCGGATGTTTGCCCTGGGAGATCCAAGAAATCACCGCCGCTGTAGATGAACTTTTTGATACCAGATTGGGTATTCATACCCATGATGATGGAGGAAATGGTGTAGCCAATACACTGGCAGGTGTCCGTGGTGGAGCGGTCCACCTGCAAGGGACAATTAATGGATATGGGGAGCGGGTGGGCAATGCAAATCTATGTTCAGTGATTCCCAACCTTCAACTCAAGATGGGTTATTCCTGTGTGAGCGCTGAGAATTTAGCCAGATTGACTGATCTGTCCCATTTCGTGGATGAAGTGGCTAATCAGCCACCCGATTCCCGGCTCCCGTATGTAGGGAAAAAAGCTTTCAGCCATAAGGGAGGAATCCATGTGGCAGCGATGCTTAAAAATGAAGACTCCTACCAACACATTAACCCTGATCTTGTTGGTAATCACCGCCAAACCCTGATCTCTGATCTTTCTGGTCGAGGAAATGTTATCGATAAAGCCCATCAGTTTGGGCTGGATGTTGATAATGACCAGGCCAAAGAAATAGTTACTCAAATCAAAGATCTGGAAGCGCAGGGGTTCACATTCGAGAGTGCAGAAGCGTCCGTAAACCTAATGATGCACAGGATGAAACCTGGCTACAAGCGACCATTTGAATTGATTGATTTTATGACAGTAGTGGAACACCGTCAGGGACGAGGTGTTGTTTCCGAGGCGACTGTGAAAGTTCGGGTTGGTGATCAGATCTTCCACACTGCAGCGGAAGGCAATGGACCGGTGAATGCTCTGGATACTGCCTTACGCAAAGCGCTGATAGACGTATATCCCCGTTTGATCAATATCCGCCTGGATGATTACAAAGTACGCATTTTGGACAGCGAAAGTGGTACGGCTGCTCATGTCCGGGTGCTGATTGATACCCAGAATGGGAAAAATCACTGGAGCACCGTTGGCGCCAGCACCAACATTATTGATGCCAGTTGGCGGGCTTTAGCCGATAGTATGGAATACGCGCTGCTTGAAGAACAAGACTGAAATGCAGGTAAAGATCTAACACTGAGCAAGGAACGTCTAATGAAAGCAAATATTGTTGTTCTTCCCGGGGATGGTATCGGCACCGAAGTAACCATAGCTGCCCAAAGGATCCTGGAAGTAGTAGGAAACAAATTCAATCAAGAATTTCAGATTCAAGAGCATCTTATTGGTGGTGCGGCAATCGACGCCATCGGTGTCGCTCTACCAGAAGAAACCCTGAAAGCTTGTCTGCAATCCGATGCCGTATTATTGGGTGCAGTAGGCGGTCCAAAATGGGACGATCCCCTGGCGGATGTGCGCCCTGAACAAGGACTGCTCGGATTAAGGAAAGGATTGGGTTTATTCGCGAACTTACGTCCTGTACAACCTCATCCTGATCTATTGGGGGCTTCTCCATTAAAAGCTGAGTACTTACAAGGAGTGGACATACTGGTAGTCCGTGAGTTAACAGGCGGAATTTATTTTGGAAAACCCCAGGGTCGCAGTTCAGTGGATGGGGTTGAACTTGCAATCGATACCATGAGTTATACAGATCATGAGATCAGGCGTGTAGCAGATCTGGCGTTCCGTCTTGCTGGTGACCGCAAAGGGAAAGTCACCTCAGTTGATAAAGCGAATGTTCTGGAATCCTCTCGTCTGTGGCGGCAGGTTGTAGGTCAGGTGGCATCATCATATCCCGAGGTTGAACTGGAAACCATGCTGGTGGATGCGGCGGCCATGCATCTGCTGCTTCGCCCATCAACTTTTGATGTAATAGTGACCGCCAATATGTTTGGGGATATTCTCACCGATGAGGCTTCGGTGCTGACAGGTTCAATGGGGAATCTGCCTTCCGCTTCCCTAGGAGAGGAGTTAAACCAATATGGAAAACCCCGTGGGATGTATGAACCAGTTCATGGATCAGCACCTGATATCACCGGGCAGGGAATAGCAAACCCGATCGGCGCTATCCTCTCCGTAGCTATGCTGCTGCGGCATTCACTGGGTCTGGAAGAAGCTGCCCTGGCTGTAGAAGAGGCTGTAAACTCAGCCCTGGAAGATGGGTCCCGTACAGCAGACCTGGTAAAACCGAATGAAAAAACCTTAAACACAGCCGAAATGGTTGCAGAAATTGCCACATATTTATGAATAGGAATCAGATCAGCTAAATAGTAGCGGAACAGCATCCGGTCACTAATGGTAATGCTTGGAGAATTGGAACCACTCTTCCTCCTGCTTGGATCAGAAGCACAACTAGAATTATCCAAGAGAGGAAGATAAATGAAAAAAAGAATATTCGAAGAGGAGAACAATGAGATGAATTTTTCATCAGATTATGTTTGGATGGATGGGGAAATAATCCCCTATAATGAGGCTAAAATACATATCCTGACAACCTCCCTTCACTATGGTTATGGCGTTTTTGAAGGAATCCGTTCCTATAAAACTGACAGAGGACCCGCTGTCTTTCGGCTTCGGGAACACCTAGACCGTTTTATAAATTCAGCCCTGATTCTCGGTCTTCTGGAAGCACCCTTCACGGTTGAAGAATTAATGCAGGCGACGCATGAGGTTATCAAGAAGAACGGGTTTCAATCCTGTTATATTCGGCCTCTGCTGTATTTTGATGGTGCCGTTGGGTTGAATATGGATGTTGCCCATCCGCATGTGAGTATCTCAACCTGGGAATGGGGGGCATACCTGGGAGAAGGAGGCCTGGAGAATGGTGTCCACATGGGGGTATCCTCCTATACTAGGCACCACATAAATGTCAACATGACCAAAGCAAAGATTACCGGGAATTATGTCAATTCAGTATTGGCCAAAACCAATGCACTACGCAATGGTTTTGATGAGGCTATTATGCTTAATCCTGACGGAAGTGTGGCAGAGTGCTCTGGGGAGAATATTTTTTTGGTCAAGAATGGAATTATCTACACCCCGCCAAAGACCACAATTCTGGAAGGTATAACCAGGGATGCGCTGATAACCATGGCGAAGGATCTAGGGTATCAGGTTGTTGAAGAAGGGATTTCCCGTGATCAATTATATATCGCGGATGAAGTGTTTGTCTGCGGCACAGCCGCAGAAGTAACGCCTGTGACCAAGATTGACCACCGCCCTATAGGGGCTGGAAAGCGGGGGCCGGTTACGGAAAGTTTGCAGAAATTATTTTTTAAGACTGTTGAGGGCAGGGGAAAACGATCCGCCGAATGGCTCGATTATGTTAAAGCGCGAACTCCTGAATTGATCAGATGACTCCCTGCCGGGTCCCTCTCGAGGAGAGCCCCGGAGCACTTGTAAATCATAATGGGTGCCATAACATATGTCATAGGATAGATTTGCACCTATTCTCACAAACGGAAAATATATTGCGGATTCTTTCCACAATAATCAGCGGCTGACCAAATGGTTTCATATCCTTGGATATATCTGGCTTCATGCTCTTAAATGAAGAAACCATCCCAACTTCAATTGAGGTCTTTTTCCTCACAATGCGGTTCGGGATGGCCCCAAAAAGGTTGATGGCATTGGATGCGAATCGCTCATTATTGATTATTGAGTTGCCATTCCAGAATAATAAGAAAACTATCTAACAACCAGCCAGTTTTGTACGATTTGCCTTAATCGACATTTATACCAGCGAAGAGAAATTGCTCCCTGGACCAGCCAAAAAGGAAAGATACAGGTTTCATGGTATCTTGGTTAATGTTATGAAACTGAATGATGTGTTTGAACAAATCCGACAATCGTCTACGGTTGCAATTGCAGACCGCTTGCTGGCACTCAGAGAAAATGGACGAAAAATAATTCCACTCCATATTGGTGACCCGGATTTTGAAACTCCGGGCGCAATTCTTGAGGTTGCAATAAAAGCAATGAAGGATGGGCTGACACATTATGGCCCCAGCCGAGGCTATCCAGAATTTCTGGAAGCTGCTGCTGTCAAGTTGAATTCCGCCAACAATGGTTCCGCTGCTGGGATCAAGTCTTATGACCCTGAGACTGAAATTCTTGTGACACATGGCGGAGTCCATGCCTATTATCTCGCTCTTCAATCTATTTTGAATCCGGGTGATGACGTTTTAATCCCAGATCCCAGCTGGCCAACCCATTCCAATATGGTGAAGGTGCTGCGCGGACGGGTTGTCTCCGTACCTGCAGTAGCAGACAACAACTTTATACCGCCTCTTGAGGCCTGGAAAGACGCTCTAACAGCCAAAACGCGTGTTATGGTCATCAATTACCCGGCCAATCCCACAGGTGCCTACCCCTCGCGAGAATATCTCCAGAAATTACAGGGGTTTGCCAGCGAAAATAATCTGTGGGTGGTCAGCGATGAAGTCTATGAGAATCTGTACTATAGTGAAAAACCGATTTCCGCTGGTGCATTCCCAGGCGTAAAGGACCGCACACTTTTAGTCAATAGCCTGTCCAAAACCTATGCTATGACAGGTTGGCGAGTGGGATATCTGGCTGCGCCAAAGCGGATAATTGAGAACGCACTTAAAGCTGGGCAAAACTCTATTACTTGTGTAGCTCCTTTTATTCAAAAAGCAGCTGCGTTCGCCCTCAGTGATGATAGAGTCCAAACTGCCGCGGCGGAAATGCGGGCAGTCTATGCCAATCGTCGAGAGATCGTGATGCAGGTTGCCCGGGAAGATGAAGATTCACCTGTCCGTGTGACCCCACCCCGGGGAGCTTTTTATTTCTTCCTTGATTTCCGAGCTTTAAATATATCATCCCAAAAAATTTGTGAGAAAATCCTTGAGCAAGCTGGCGTAGGCCTTATTCCTGGTTCAGCGTTTGGAAAACAGGGGGAAGGTTTTGTGAGGATGACTATTGCCGCATCTGACACAGATGTGGAAAAGGGAATCCGTGAAATTCTTAATTGGGCCAAAAAAGAGGTAGGAAACTGAAATGAAAGTAGCTTATCAGGGTGAACCCGGTGCTTACAGCGAGCAAGCAGGTTATGAATATTTTGATTCACCCGAAATGATGCCGCAAAAATCTTTTGATGATGTATTTACAAACGTCAGTTCAGGGAAATGTGACTCCGGTTTAATCCCCATTGAAAATTCATTAGCAGGCAGCATTCATCTTAACTACGATTTGCTGTTGCGTCATGAGTTATTTATCGTGGGAGAGTTTTATTTGCCCGTGCGGCATTGCTTAATTGGCTTTCCAGATGCTGCTCTATCAGATATCAAGCGGGTTATCAGCCACCCCCAGGCCTTGGGGCAATGCGCTGACCACCTGCGTGAGTTGGGAGTTGATACCGAACCTGTTTATGATACCGCTGGTAGTGTCAAGATCCTCAAATCAAGTTCTGAGCGTACTACAGCGGCTATTGCATCAAAGCGGGCAGCTGAAATCTATCAGATGAAAGTATTACAAGGGAGCTTTGAGGATAATCCGGAAAATTACACACGTTTTTTGGAGATAAAATTAAAACCTGTGAAACCAGATAGCAAAGCCAAAACCTCGATTGTATTTACTCTCAAGAACCAACCGGGAGCCTTATATCAAGCGCTGAGTGTTTTTGCTGCCGGGGATATTGACCTGACCAAAATTGAGTCACGGCCGTTAGTAGGAAAACCCTGGGAGTACTTATTTTATATGGACTTCGTCACCACACAAGGCAGGGAGTCTGCCCAGCAGTCCCTTGACAATCTGAAGGAGTATACCCTCATGCTGCGGATCCTCGGCACCTATCCTCGATTTCAGGCTTGACGTATCCAATATACTGGAATAGAATGAACTCCAATATGCAACTATCCTATCGCTTCCTTTTTACCAGCTACTATTACGGCTCCCGACCCCGGTTGCCGTTGGTGGCGCTTAAGCGATAGGTTTAAAAATTAACCTGCGTTTATTGAAATAGCGAGCCAAGCGGCTCGCTTTTTTATTTTATGGAGACATCATGCCCACTCAAGGAATCCGCGGTGCGACTACCATTGACTCTGATTCGACAGAAAATGTCCTCTCCGCAGTCCATGAATTGCTGGAAGCGATCCTATTATCCAATCCAGACCTGATAACGGATGACATTGCCAGTGTTATCTTTACAACAACCGATGATATTGTTTCGACATTTCCTGCCCTGGCTGCACGGAAAATGGGCTGGGACCGGGTTCCAATGATGAGTGCCCACGAAATTCCCGTCCCGGATAGTCTGCCATTATGCATCCGGGTCCTTATATTGTGGAATACGGACAAAAAACAAATTTCAATCCAACATATTTATCTGCGTGACGCCGTTAATTTACGACCTGATCTTGCCCCTCGTGCCTAAAAAACAAAAATATAAGGAGAATATCATGATGATTATTATGCAGCCGGGAGCAACCCAGGAACAGGTTGACCATGTTATCGATCTCATCGAAGTAAATAATTTGTCAGCTCATTCTATTGTTGGTGTGAAACAAATAATTATCGGCGCTGTCGGTGAGAGCCATGACGTTTCTCCCCATGTCTTCGAAACTCTGTCGGGAGTGCAGGCCGTTCAGCGCATATCTCAGCCTTACAAGCTTGCCTCTCGTCAATTTCACCCAGAAAACTCGATTTTTCCACTGAACGGATTCACCATTGGCGGGGACGAAATTCCGATAATAGCGGGTCCATGTTCAGTTGAGTCTCGCTCGCAAATCGTCGACCTGGCACAAATAATCAAAGAAACAGGCGCAAATGCTTTACGGGGAGGAGTCTTCAAACCGCGCTCGTCTCCCTATTCTTTTCAAGGACTGGGCGAAGAAGGACTTCAGTATATGGCCGAAGCCAGGGAGTTGACCGGGCTGCCAATCGTTGTTGAGGTAATGGCTGTCTCGCAGGTGCCTGAAATGGTCAAATATGTGGATATGCTCCAAATCGGTGCCCGCAATATGCAAAACTTCAACCTGCTCCGTGCGGTCGGTGACACTCGAATTCCCGTGCTGCTTAAGCGTGGTATGAGTGCCACGATCGAAGATCTGCTCCTGGCGGCCGAGTACATTCTTGCTGGAGGTAACAACCGGGTAGTTTTATGCGAGCGTGGCATTCGCACCTTCGAGACTGCCACTCGCAACACTACTGACATCAATGCCATCCCAGTGTTAAAATCACTTACTCATTTACCCGTGATACTCGACCCCAGTCACTCCACCGGACATGCCAAATATGTGTCTGCAGTATCCAAGGCTGCTGTTGCCGCCGGTGCTGACGGTATCATAGTAGAAGTGCACCAAGATCCCGCTCATGCTATCTCAGACGGACGCCAGTCGCTCACTCCTGAAGATTTCGCCACTATGGTATCTAAAGTCAAGGCGGTTGCTGAAGCTGTTGACCGCCGCCTGGTTCCCGCTAAATTCCCCCTTCCCCTGGGAGAAAGGTGAAAGTAGTTCATGGCTAAATCTTACTTCTCACTCAACGCTGCCAATGTTGTTATTAATGGATTGGGACTGATGGGCGGCTCCCTTGCACTTTCTCCAAAAGAAAGTTGCCAACGTTTAAGTACTATCGACTCTCATTCTCCCCCTTTTGATTTTGCCCCTCATGCCTAAAAAAGAAACCCACAAGGAGAATATTATGATGATCATTATGCAGCCGGGAGCAACCCAGGAACAGGTTAACCAAGTTATCGAGCGTATTGAAGTTAACAATTTGACCGCTCATACCAGCATTGGCGTGAAACAAACTATCATTGGTGTTGTTGGTGAGAGCCATATAGTTTCTCCCCATGTTTTCGAAACTCTATCAGGAGTGCAGGCCGTTCAGCGCATATCTCAGCCTTACAAGCTTGCCTCTCGTCAATTCCATCCGGAAAACTCGAAGATCCCACTGAACGGATTCACTATTGGCGGTGACGAAATACCGATCATAGCAGGTCCATGTTCAGTTGAGTCCCGGTCCCAGATCATCGAAATAGCTCAAATAATCAAAGAATCCGGTGCAAATGCTTTACGGGGCGGTGTCTATAAACCGCGTTCATCCCCCTACTCTTTCCAGGGATTAGGGGTAGAAGGACTTGATTATTTGGCCGAAGCAAGGAAGGTAACCGGCATGCCAATTGTTGTTGAGGTCATGGCTGTCTCGCAGGTGCCTGAAATGGTCAAATATGTGGATATGCTGCAAATCGGTGCCCGCAATATGCAGAACTTCAACCTGCTGCGTGCGGTCGGCGAAACCCGAATTCCCGTGCTGCTGAAGCGTGGGATGAGCGCCACCATCGAAGATCTGCTGCTCGCTGCCGAGTACATTCTCGCTGGAGGTAACAACCAGGTAGTATTATGTGAACGCGGCATCCGCACTTTCGAGACCGCCACCCGCAATACAACGGATATCAACGCCATACCGGTGCTAAAATCCCTGACGCATTTGCCCGTGATACTCGACCCCAGCCATTCCACCGGACATGCCAATTATGTGACCTCGGTATCTATGGCAGCCGTTGCCGCTGGAGCTGATGGCATCATAGTAGAAGTGCATCAAGATCCCGCTCACGCGATATCCGATGGCCGCCAATCGCTCACTCCCGAAGATTTTGCAACGATGGTATCAAAAGTCAAGTTGATTGCTGAAGTTCTTGGTCGCCGCCTGGTTCCTGCTAAATCCCTTATTCCCGGGGAGAAAGGTGTAAGAAGTTCATGAATGAATCAAATTTTTCTCTTAAATCTGCCAATATTGTGATCATCGGATTGGGACTCATGGGCGGTTCGCTGGCACTATCCCTTAAAGAACATTGTCGAGAATTAAGGGCAACCGATTCGCATCCTCCCACGCTCAAACTTGCCCGCCAGATGGATATCGTTCATGTGGTCGGGAGCGACCCTGCTAAAATCCTGTCTGATGCCGATCTTGTTATCCTTGCCTGTCCTGTACCTGCCATAATTGAATGGGTTCACCGACTGCCAGGTTATGTTCAGCATCCCTGCATCGTTTTAGATATAGGTTCCTCGAAGAGGAAGATCGTTACAGCGCTCGATAACCTGCCCCCCAACTTTGACCCCCTAGGAGGACACGCCATTTGTGGCCGCGAGCGTCTTTCATTGGAGAATGCCGAGGATTTCCTATACCAGGATGCACCTTTCGTTTTAACTCCTTCCTCCCGGACATCTGACAATGCCCGCCAGGCAGCTTTACAAATAATTGAGGTTTTAGGCGCAGATCCCATCTGGCTGGATGCCAAAGATCATGATCGCATCCTTGCCTCTACCAGTCACCTGCCCTACCTGATCTCATCTGCCCTGGCCCTGGTTACTTCCAAAAATGCTGTCAAGTTAATCGGTCCAGGGTTCCGTTCATCGATCAGGCTGGCGGGTACACCATCAAGCATGATGCATGGTGTGCTGCTTTCTAATCGTGATAATGTCCTGGGCGCATTACGCAGCTTACAGGATCAACTATCCAAAATCGAATCTGCCCTTGAAGAAAATGATACCAGCCAATTGAAAACTATCCTTGATACCGCCCAAGATCAGTTTCAGTCACTGATCCAATAACTTCTTATAATTATGAATCCCAAACAAAAAACACTGCAAATCAAGCCTATATCCAACCCTCTCAAATCCAGCATCAGGGTCCCGGGCTCCAAATCAATTACCAATCGTTCTTTGCTCATAAGCGCTCTGGTAGATGGCATTACCACAATTAACAACGCTTTATTTTCTGATGATTGTTTATATTTTGCAAATGCACTCCAAACCCTGGGATTTAATATTACTCTCTCTCCCGAAGAGGCTCGCATCACAGTTGCAGGTCAGGGAGGAAAGATCCCGGCGCAAAAAGCTGATCTATTCATCGGCAACGCAGGCACAGCAGCCCGTTTTCTCACTGCATTCCTCACACTCGGAAGTGGTGAGTTCATATTAGATGGAGATGCTCGCATGAGGGAACGGCCCATCGAAGATTTGATTAACGCACTGACTGGTCTGGGAGCAAAGATTGAGGCAACTAATAATCAGCAATCACCCTTATGCCCACCAGTCAAGATCAATGCTGCTGGATTATCTGGGGGTAAAACAAAAATAGCAGGCGATACTTCCTCCCAATTTTTGTCTGCGTTGTTGATGGTTGCTCCCTATGCTAAAGCTCCGGTTGAAATCAATCTCACCACTGAACTATTTTCCAAACCATATGTGGAACTGACATTATCAGTCATGTCTGATTTTGGTGTTGAAGTAGATCGTTTTGGCTATAATCGTTTTATAATACGTCCTGCTCGCTACAATCCACGTGATTCATATTTAATTGAATCCGACGCTTCCGCTGCATCTTATTTCTTTGCAGCCTCAGCTATTTGTGGGGGTTCAGTTCGCATCGAGAATATCAGCCGCAGTTCGAAGCAGGGGGATATTCGTTTCTTGGATGTTTTAGAGAAGACTGGATGTGTAATAACTCACCATGAAAATTCAATAAAGGTCACAGGTCCAAGCGAATTAATGGGACTGGATCTTGATCTGGGTGATATGCCCGACACAGCCCAAACCCTGGCGGTTGTGGCCCCATTTGCGACATCACCCACCCGGATCCGGGGCATTGCCTCAGCTCGTTTGAAGGAGACCGACCGCATAGCAGCTACTTGTAATGAATTAAATAGAATCGGAGTTCAGGTTGTTGAACATGATGATGGCATGACGATTTACCCCTGTAATGAGTTCCACCCGGGGACAATTCAAACTTACAATGACCACCGGATGGCAATGGCTTTTTCTCTGATCGGTTTACGGGTCCCAGGGATCGTGATCGAAAATCCAGGTTGTGTTTCTAAAACTTTTCCAAACTTCTATTCTGTCCTGGAATCTTTGTTATGATAAACCTTGGATTAATCGGATACCCGCTGGAGAGCAGTTATTCTCCTATCATTCACAAGACAGCTTTGGCTTATTGTAATTTATCGGGAGACTATTCCCTGTTCCCAGTCAGCCCCGATGATAACAAATTATTGAAACACATACTTAACCGGGTTCGGAGAGCTGAACTTACGGGTCTGAATGTGACAATCCCTTACAAACAAAAAGTCATCCCTTTGCTTGACGAACTCACACCAACTGCAAAAGCCATTGGTGCAGTTAACACGATTTCGATGCAAAATGGCAAATTAACTGGAACTAACACAGATGCAGCGGGGTTTTCAGCAGATTTAAGGAAGTTTTTAGCCGGATTGAACAGGAATAAGGAAGTTGATCTTAATGCCCTTGTTCTTGGTGGAGGTGGATCGGCCCGCGCAGTTACACATACACTGGTCAATCAGGGTTGGAATGTCACATTTGCAACTCGCCGTCCCCAGAACGCTCACGATTTCCTGTCCCGATCCTCTAATCAAGAAATCAATATATCGAATATCGAACTCAAAGCCAAAACCATCCGTTCCTTGAACTTCCCGCTTCATCTGATCATCAATGCTACCCCGGTAGGCATGTCACCTCAGATCGAATATTCTCCCTGGCCGGCTGGGCTGACTTATCCTCGAGCAGCTGTTTTTTACGACCTGGTCTATAACCCGAGGGAGACGAAATTTGCACTTGATGCACGGGCAGCGGGGCTTCTTGCAATCACAGGTTTAGGCATGCTGGTAGAACAAGCAGCGTTGGCTTTTGAACTTTGGACGGGGTGTGTCGTTCCCCGTGATTATTTATTTGCTGCAGTGGAGGATATATGAGTTTACGTTTTTTGACCGCAGGGGAATCTCATGGCCCTGCATTAACAGTAATATTGGATGGAATACCTGCTGGACTCTCCCTTGACGTATCTATTATTGATCTCGAACTTGCCCGTCGCCAAAAGGGCTATGGTGCCGGAGGACGGATGAAGATAGAGAAGGATACTGTCCAAATATTGAGTGGAGTTTTGGCAGGAGAGACGATCGGCGCGCCAATCGCAATGCTGGTTGAAAACGCAGATCACGTCAACTGGAAGAACAAAGCTGTAGAACCAATGACCAAATTACGGCCTGGCCATGCCGATTTGATAGGGGTGGTCAAATATGGATATCGGGATTTGCGCCCCGCTCTGGAACGAGCTTCAGCCCGGGAAACTGCCGCCCGCACAGCTGTGGGCGCGATTTGCCGGCATTTTTTAAACCAATTCTCAATTCAGGTGGGGGGATGGGTAGTTGCTATTGGACCTGTTGCGATGGAAAGAGAACCTCTGTTGGAGAAAACGTTCGCGGATATGATAGACCGCACAGAGGCGTCCGAGGTTCGATGTCCTGATCCGGATACTGCTGGATTAATGAAAGAAGCCATCCGCCAGGCGAAAGAGGATGGCGATACGCTGGGAGGGATAATAGAAGTTGCTGTTTTTGGCTTGCCCCCCGGTTTGGGGTCCTATATGCATTGGGACCGGAAACTGGATTCCCGTCTTGGAGGAGCGGTTCTGGGAATTCAGGCTGTCAAAGGAGTTGAGATCGGCAGCGCTTTTGAAAATGCCCAGAAAAGAGGAACAGAAGTTCAAGATTCAATCCGGTCCAGGGATGATAAACTCTATCGTCCCACCAACCGGGCAGGCGGGTTGGAAGGTGGTGTTACCAATGGCTGCCCATTGATCATTCGGGCTGCAATGAAACCGATTGCAACCACATTAACTCCTCAGCAGACCGTCGACCTGGCATCGAAAAAAGAGTGTTCCTCAGAGTATGAGCGCTCGGACTTCTGCCCTGTACCCCGGGCTGTTCCTATCGTTGAAGCGGTGGTCTCATATGTACTTGCGGATGCCCTGCTGGAAAAACTGGGAGGTGATTCTCTATCTGAAATGCAGCCCCGGTTTGCAAATCTGCCCCAGACCCGGTTTTCTGATCTTGAACTGGATAATCAAAAACACACCTGGTGGCCTTCATGAGCAGTAAAAACCTGATCTTCCTGTATGGTCCCCCTCTGGTAGGGAAATCGACCCTTGGCAGAGCCTATGCCCAGTGGATGGATTTGCCTTATTATGATGTTGACAGCTTGATTGAATCCAGGGTGGAAATGAGCATCAAGGATATCTTTTCATCCCAGGGTGAACCTCGATTTAGGGAGTGGGAGTACCAGGTTCTTGAGGAACTGTGTGCCGAAGAATTGGGGGTGATAGCCCTGGGAGGTGGAGCGCTCACTCAGCCGGCGGCACGAAAGCTTGTGGAGGACCATGGAGAGGTTGTTCTTTTAGAGGCATCGCTGCAAAGATTGATAGAGCGTCTGGAGGAGGACCAAACAAAACGGCCATTGTTGGGTGATTCAGCCGAAGAAGGTTTAAAAAGACTGCTAGAGCAGCGCAAAAATCACTACCAATCATTTTCCAAAAAAATCTTCTCAGATCATCTGGGAGAAAGGGATCAACTCCAGAAATTGGAGGTCCTGCTGGGATTATTTAACGTCAAAGGAATGGGGAGTGATTATCAGGTACGATTAAAAGCGGGCAGTTTGGATGAAGTAGGAAAGGAAATCTGCAGGCGGAATCTGTCTGGTCCCGTGGTGGTAGTGACTGATGAAAATGTTGGTGATCTCTATTCCGGGAGAGTTCTGGCTTCATTGGAAGACGCTGGGTACAGGTCTTCCTTGATCAGTATCCAGCCGGGTGAGAACTCGAAGACAATGGACACGGTGCAGGACGTGTGGCGTCAGTTCTTACTTTCGGACGTTGAACGGGGAAGTACTGTGGTCTCCCTGGGTGGTGGCGTAGTGGGTGATTTAACTGGCTTTGCGGCTGCTACCTACTACCGTGGTGTAAATTGGGTCAATATTCCCACCTCGCTGTTGGCAATGGTGGATGCCGGTATCGGAGGGAAAACCGGGGTAGATCTCCCTCAAGGGAAAAACTTGGTAGGAGCTTTTCATCCCCCTCGGTTGGTCTTGATTGATCCTGACCTGCTGCAAACCTTGCCTGACATTGAACTCCACAATGGGATGGCAGAAGTTATCAAACACGGTATGATTTCTGATCCAAAATTATTTACAATGATCGCCAAGGGAAAAGGGAGCCTTCAAAAAAACAGAGATGAGATTTTACGCCGGGCTGTGGCCGTCAAGATCATTATAATTCGAACAGATCCTTATGACCGTGACCTGCGCCAGACGTTGAATTTTGGGCACACACTTGGGCATGCTGTGGAGCTGGCCTCAGGTTTCAAGTTGAGGCATGGAGAATCGATTGCTATTGGTATGACAGCTGAGACCTATTTAGCGGAACAGCTGGGAATGGCGGCTTCTGGACTGACCGGAAAGCTGACCGATGTTCTCCAGAGTTGGGAGCTTCCTGTCAAATTACCATCTAACCTCCCAAAGAAAACTATCTGGGAAGCGGTCAAGCGGGATAAAAAGAAGCTTGATGGCCGCCTTCGATTTGCCTTGCCCGTAGCAGTGGGACAGGTCAAAGCGGGAATTGAAGTGGAAGATAGTAATTGGAAATCCGCCCTAGATTATGTAAAGTGAGATATTAATGATTAAGATTTTTGTCCTGCACGGTCCGAACTTGAATTTGCTTGGTAAACGTGAAGTAACCCAGTATGGTGAATCCAATCTGGAAGAACTGAACCAAAATCTTGTTCACTATGGTGAGGAGAAAGGGGTACGGATCAGCACCGCTCAATCCAATCTCGAAGGTGAGTTAATTAACCATCTGCAAGATGCGGAGGGCAAGTTTGCGGGTGTTGTTTTTAACCCGGGAGGTTATACTCATACTTCAGTTGCAATCCGGGATGCTGTAAAGGCAATTGATATCCCGGTCATTGAAGTTCATTTGACAAATATCCTGGGGCGGGAGGAGTTCCGTCATATATCTGTGGTCGCACCAGTTTGCACGGGAACCATTGCCGGTTTCGGTGTGACCTCGTATCTGCTTGGGATTGATGCCTTGTTATATATTCTCGAACAGGTTTAAAGGTAGGATCCGAGAAATTCGATCTACCAAACAACCACCAGAGAAAAGCAGAATCAAGCAGAACAAGCAGAATCAAGCAGAATCAAGCA
>CAYUXO010000028.1:0-7785 GCA_964448865.1 uncultured Anaerolineales bacterium | reverse complement strand
TCAAGCATTGACGGATATTTATTTATAGATTAGACTAAGGTAAGTTTTAAAGAAGACAAACAATGATTGAAATTTTATTCTCTCGTCCTCGTACCCGTATCATTCACCTGACTTTTCATTTGAAGTCCGGTATTTTGATGTTTGGGTAGAATTAATCATTTTCTAGTTAAACCAAAAAGCCCCCGGATTTCCGGGGGCTTTTTTTGTTAAGGAGAATAATGTGGGAAGTATTAATGTTGGTATATATGGAGGCACTGGGTATACAGGTTGGGAATTAATCCAATTATTATTGGGTCATCCTGAAGTTACGATTCGGTTTGTTACTTCAGAACGATTAGCAGGAAAAAGCCTCAAATCCACATGGTTGCATGCCCCAGATATAACTCTCCAAGCAGCTGCAGCGGTTGATCTTCAAGGTGTAGAATGTGTTTTCTTGTGCCTGCCTCATACTCATTCTGCTAAAATCGCTGCCGCTGCGAAAGAAGCTGGTGTATCTGTCATTGACCTATCTGCTGACCTGCGTCTCAATACTACCGAAGATTATGAATATTGGTATAAGGTTGCCCATCCAGCGCCAGAACTTTTACCCGTTGTTTATGGTCTTCCTGAGCATTACCGAGAGCAGATTAAAGAATCAAGATTGGTTGCAAACCCGGGATGTTATGCCACCACCATGCTGCTGGGTTTGTTACCACTGGTAAAAGCTGATTTGCTAATTGAAAATATGCCGATCATAGTCGATGCGAAATCAGGCACTTCAGGTGCGGGGCGCAATCCCAAACAAAACATTATTTTTAGCGAAGTACATGGCAATCTTTCTCCTTATAACATTGGCCGCGCCCATCGCCATCTTGGTGAAGTAGAACAACAATTAACAGCTGTTGGCCTAGAAAGAGGACGTTTGATTTTTTCTCCTCATTTATTGCCGACCGACCGAGGTATCTTAGCAGCGATATACGCCCCGATCAAAGATGCTCGAAATGCGATCGCGGCAATTCAACAAGCTTATGACCATGAGCCTCTGGTAAATACCCTCCCAGTGGGAGAGCTTGCTACTCTTGCGCACGTTGTGCGTACACCATTCGCCGTGATCTCTTTAACATCTGCAACTGAAAACATCCTGATCATTATGGTTGCAATAGATAACCTGCTTAAAGGAGCGGCATCCCAAGCTGTACAGAATTTCAATTTGCTATTTGGGTTTGATGAAACAACCGCATTGTTGACTGCAACCCAGGGGGAAGCAGTATGAAAAAACCTTATAAAATTATCAAAATAGGCGGTAATGAACTCGCTGCGCCAGGGTTCATTCAGAGGCTAATATCAGCCATAAAAGAGCAACAAAAAGAATATGCCTGTATTCTGGTTCACGGGGGTGGGCGGGCCATCGATCAGATGATGCAGAAAATGCAAATTGAACCACAATACATAGACGGGCAACGCATTACAGATGAAAAAACCCTTGAAATTGCAGAAATGATCCTATCTGGGAATATTAATAAGAAACTGGTCTTAGAGATTAATGCTGTAGGGGTAGAGGCAATTGGACTCAGTGGTATTGACCGGAAGTTACTGCAAGTAGAACCATGGGGAGCAGAAATGCAGCTTGTTGGGCGAATTGTAAAAGTACGCGAGGATCTGTTGATGGAGTATTGCGATCAGAAAATCGTCCCTGTTATCTCCCCGATTTCGATAGGTCCGGCTGGTAGATACAATGTAAACGCTGATCATGCCGCTGGAAAAATTGCCGGGGCGTTAGAAGCAGAAAGAGTAGTTTTTGTTACTAACGTGCCTGGTGTTTTGATTGAAGAGAAGGTTGTTACACAACTTACAGATATAGAAGTACAAGCACTTATTCAGAACAACACCATTCAGGGGGGGATGATTCCCAAAGTTAATGCAGCATTAGATGCTCTGTTCTATGGTGCCAAGAGTACAACAATTACCAATTTAGCGGGGTTTAGAGAACAGGTTGGCACAACCATCACTACAAAAAGGAAGAATAATGTCACAAAAAAATATCACCCATGAAATCATCCAGAAAGAAAGTGATTATGTTTTACCCACCTACCCGCGGCTTCCTTTTGTCCTTAGCCGTGGTAAAGGAGCCTATCTTTTTGATACCGAGGGGAACCAATACCTTGATTTTGGGTCTGGAATTGCTGTTACGGCACTCGGCCATAGTGATGAAGATGTGGTCCGAGCGATCCAGCAACAAGTTAAAAAACTCAGCCATGTGAGCAATCTTTACCATACCGCTCCCCATGCAGAATTAGCAGAAAAGCTTTGCCAGCTAAGTTTTGCTGACAAGGTTTTCTTTTCTAATTCTGGGGCTGAAGCCATAGAGGCCAGTTTGAAATTTGCACGTAAATATGGAAAAGTAAGATTTGGGAAAGAGAAAACAAAGCTGGTTGCCTTCTCAAACGGGTTTCACGGGCGCACATTTGGCGCATTATCTATTACCGACCGTGAAAAATATCAAGCCCCTTTCAGACCGCTCTTACCTGATGTAGAGATTATTCCTTTTAACGATATTGCGGCTGCACAACAGGCCATTGACGCCAGCACTTGTGCTGTAGTAGTTGAAGTGATCCAGGGAGAAGGCGGGGTTTACCTTGCCACTCAACAATTTTTACAGGCCTTAAGAGAAATATGCACCCAACAAGCTGCATTATTGATTGTAGATGAAATTCAAACAGGCTTTGGGCGCACAGGCAAGCTGTGGGCTTACCAGCATTATGATATTCAACCCGACATGATGACCCTCGCAAAAGCAATGGGCGGCGGCCTGCCTATTGGGGCTACATTACTGACCAATGACGTGGCAGAAACTGTTTTAGCTGGTGACCACGGCAGCACTTTTGGCGGTGGACCGGTAGCGGCAAGCGCCGCGCTGGTGGTGCTGGAACGAACCCAGACTCCAAGTATGTTAGACCGTGTTCATGAGTTAAGCACTTATCTATGCCATGAGTTAAACGCCTTGGATCTCGCGCAGGTTGTTGAAATTCGTTCTCTTGGGTTGATGGTGGGGATTGAATTAAACACAACTGCTGAGCCTTTTTATAAAAAAGCGCACGAATATGGGATTTTATTGCTCACTGCTGGTCCAAATGTTATCAGGTTATTGCCGCCTCTCACCATCACCAAAGCTGAAATTGATCAATTCATTCAGGCATTTAATAATCTACTTATGGAACCCATTAAATGAAATACACAAAACCCCTCCTGAAATATCGCATTCGTACTATGCAACTCGCCGACATCTCTGACATTTTAACTCTTTTTGACGAAGAAGTTAAAGCAGGGCGCATGCTTCCGCGAAATAAAGAAGATATGCGCGCAAATATTAAAGACTGGCGGGTTGCGTCTATACTTGATGAAATTATTGGCTGTGTATCGTTAGTTTTCTTTAATGAAACACTATGTGAGATCCGTTCGTTGGCGGTGACTGAAGCCCACCGAGAAAACGGATTAGGAAAAAAACTGATAAAAGCGGCTCTTGCTCTCGCAAAAGAGCGAGGAGTAGAAAATGTGCTTACTTTAACCCGTGTCCCAAGGTTATTTGAGCATTTAGGTTTTCAGAAAAATGAGATCCAAAACTTTCCTGATAAGGTTCAACAAGATTGCCAGCCCTGCCCTTTCATAAATTGTTGTGATGAAGTCGCTCTACTCTATCAAATCAAAGAAAGCGAAGATATCTAATGAAAAAGAATTTAATTTATTCCCCAAAAGATTTCCAAGTTACCGCACTCCATTGTGGGTTAAAAACCGAGAATCAAAATGACTTAGCTGTTGTTTATAGCGAAAGTCCTTGTCAGGTAGCGGCTGCTTTTACTACCAATAAAGTCAAAGCAGCTCCTGTGCTCTACGATCAGCAAATTGTACAGGCTGGCAAAGCTGTGCGAGCCGTGGTTGTTAATGCTGGCAATGCCAACGCCTGCACCGGGAGCGAAGGCATGGTGCACACCCGGAAGATGGCTGTAGCAACCAGTCAGCTATTTGCGGGAAATGCTGATGAGGTGCTGGTCTTATCAACCGGAGTCATTGGATTGCCTCTGCCAATTGATATTATTCTAGCTGGTATTAAAGAAGCACAATTTCCTCAAACATGGCTAGATGTTGCCCAGGCAATTATGACCACCGACACACTTCCTAAAATTGCTAGTATACAAAGCCCAGCTGGTTATATCATCACCGGAGTTGCTAAGGGCGCGGGAATGATCTCGCCGAATATGGCAACAATGCTTTCGGTGATCTGTACTGATGCCACCCTCACAACAGAAATGCTGGCAAAAGTACCAGAAATTTGGAACCAGACATTTAACCGGATTGTGGTGGATGGTGACATGAGTACCAATGATACGGTTTTATTGCTGGCCAATGGCGCTTCAGGGGTAGAGGTAGAATCAGACAGCGATTTTTGTGATGCCTTTTCTCAAATTTGCACCCAGTTGGCGAAGGCTATTGTGCAGGATGGAGAAGGCGCTACCAAGCTGGTTACTGTGAACGTAAATGGTGCAAATAGTCAGGATGATGCGGAAAAGATAGCCCGTGCCATTGCCACCTCGCCACTTTGCAAAACAGCATTTTATGGTGCGGATCCTAACTGGGGGCGGATCATATGTGCTGCGGGATATGCAAATGCGGATTTTTCACCAGGAGCGGCAAGCCTGTATTTGAAAAAGAATGATCAAGTTATCAAACTCTTTGAAAATGGACAAAGCGCTTCCTATAACGAAGAAGAGGCGATTGCCTTAATGCAAACAGAATCATGGGAAATCTCACTTGATCTAGGATTAGGGATAAACAGTTATTGGCTTTGGACCTGTGACTTGAGCCATGAATATATAACCATCAACGGACATTACCGCACTTAATTAAATCAAACAACCAATAGGAGAAAAATACCATGACAATTCAACCTAAACCGAAGAAAGTTGTTCTCGCCTATTCTGGGGGACTGGATACATCTATTATCGTACCGTGGCTGATCGAAAACTATGGCTGTGAAGTGATTTGTTACACTGCTGATTTAGGACAGGGAGAGGAGCTGGACGGTCTTGAAGAAAAAGCCCTAAAAAGCGGAGCCAGTAAGATCATCATTGAAGATTTGCGGGAAAAATTTTTAACAGCCTATGTCTTCCCCACGATGCAGGCTGGAGCAATCTATGAACGCAATTACCTTTTAGGCACCTCATTTGCCCGACCATTAATTGCCCAGCGGCAGGTAGAGATCGCCGAAGAGGAAGGGGCAGATGGTCTGGCGCATGGTTGTACAGGCAAAGGTAACGATCAGGTTCGTTTTGAGGTTTCAGCAATGGCGCTGAATCCGACCCTGAGTATTATTGCCCCGTGGCGCGAATGGGATATTCTCAGTCGTGAAGATGCAATTGCTTATGCGGAAGAACATAATATCCCGCTGGCACAATCGAGACAATCCATCTATAGCCGTGACCGAAATATATGGCATATGAGTCATGAAGGAGGTATTCTTGAAAACCCCTGGATTGAACCAGAAGAAGGAATGTATACACTTAGCCAAAGTCCCTTTGATGCTCCAGATTCCCCTGAGGAAATTGTGGTAGAGTTTGAGCAAGGATTACCAGTCGCTCTTAATGGTGAAAAACTTGCCCCTGTAGAATTGGTAAATAATTTAAACAAAATCGGCAGCAAGCATGGGGTTGGCCGAATTGATATGGTTGAAAACCGCCTGGTAGGCATGAAATCTCATGGCGTTTACGAAACCCCTGGAGGTACAATTTTATATAAAGCTCACCAGGAACTTGAGAGTATTTGTCTTGATAAAGACACCCTACACTATAAACAAATCATTGCCTTGCGCTACGCTGAATTGGTTTATGATGGTAAATGGTTCTCCCCGCTGCGCGAAGCACTGGATGGATTTGTAGCGATAACTCAAAAGAACGTCACCGGGCATGTTCGCCTGAAGCTGTATAAAGGAAATATCATCATCAATGGGCGCAAATCTCCTTACAGCTTATATCGCGATGATTATGCCTCTTTTGGGCAGATGGATATTTATGACCAGCAAGATGCAAAAGGCTTCATCAATTTGTGGGGATTGCCCTTGAAGGTAGATGCGCTGCTCAGCATTGCAGGCACAGGGAAAAGCCGCTTCCTTGCCCCGGATTATTCGATTTTTAAACGCGACTAAACTTTAAAATGACCGATTGCAGGACAAGTGATTCTCTTACCCTGCAATTCGAGAGGAGGATCCTATGAAATTGTGGGGCGGGAGTTTCAGCGAAGACCAAAGTAATTTGATGAAACAGTTCAATGATAGTTTTAGATTTGATCAAAGACTTTATGCGGTAGATATTCAGGGTAGTCTGGCTTATGCTGAGGCTTTACATTTGATAGGATTGATATCCGAGACAGAACGAACCAGTATTCAGAGCGGTTTAACAAAAATAAAAACTGAATTTGATGAAGGGCAATTTAAAACGATCCCAGATGATGAAGATATTCATACTGCTGTTGAAAGGCGTTTAACTGAGATGATTGGAGAAACTGCTGGCAAATTGCATACCGGACGCAGCCGAAACGATCAAGTTGCAGTGGATTTACGCCTGTATCTGATGCAAGAGATAAAACGCATCAGCAGCTTACTGGTTGCACTTCAACACACGATAATCAAAAAAGCAGAAACACACATCGATGTGTTAATGCCGGGTTTTACACATTTCCAACCTGCCCAGCCTGTCTTGTTCAGCCACTGGTTAATGAGCTTCTTTTGGAAATTTGAGCGAGATAAAGGACGCTTGCTAGATTCACTGAAGAGAACAGCCATTTCTCCGTTAGGCTCAGGTGCGATAGCAGGGAATCCCTACGCTATTGATCGATTAAAAATATCCGAAGAGCTGGAGATGGATTCTGTTAGTATGAACTCCCTAGATGCAGTTAGTGACCGGGATTTTGTAGCAGAGTTCTTGTTCGCGTCATCCTTGATCGCAGTGCATATCAGCCATATCGCAGAAGACATCATTCTGTTTAGTAATCCTGCTTTTAATTATTTTCAAATAGGGCAAGCCTATTCAACCGGCTCCAGTCTAATGCCTCAAAAACGCAACCCAGACTCAATGGAATTAGCACGCGGTAAAACAGGACGGATCATTTCAGCGTTGATTAATATGTTGATTGTCCTGAAAGGATTACCTTCAACTTATAACAAAGATCTCCAGGAAGATAAAGAACCCCTGTTTGATAGTATTGATAATCTTAGCTTGACTCTCTCAGTGGTTACTGGAGTTGTTGAGTCGCTGGTTATTTTTCCTGAAAACATGTTGGCCCACCTGAACGATACAATGTTGGCAACTGATATGGCTGATTATTTAGTTGATCACGGTATTCCTTTTCGGGAAGCACACCGAATAATCGGGGAAGTGATTCGTTATACTGAAGAGAATAACCTCCCTCTCTCTGAGATCCCCCTGGAAGTTTTAAATAGTATTGCCCCTCAATTTGATGAAGATATTATTCATGTCTTTGATTTTACCCAGTCCATCACTAAAAAAGATGTAGTTGGTGGAACAGCACCAAATGCGCTTAAAAAGCAGCTTAAGTTAGCGAAAGCAAAACTTAAAGCGTAAACGATCAGTGGTTTTGGCAATGTTGGCAATATTTGCAGATGATCCAATCGGATAGATAGTTTTGGTATAGAGCATGACCCACGTTATTGGATCATGCTCTATCCCGGGGTTGAATGAGTTCATTAAAATTCAAAACCTTCTACTTGAACAGGAGAAGAAGGTTTTGAAAATGTGG